>JAURQA010000125.1 GCA_030836345.1 Bacteroidota bacterium | reverse complement strand
TTCAATCAATTTTTTGTATTGCTCCTGGTTACTATCCCACTCAATGGCTGGTCTTTTTAATAGGGGCATAGGTACAGGGTATTTTTCAATGCCATGATACAATAATTGTTTTTGATTTTCTTGAGCAAATTGTGCGGCTAAATATGCATTAAGTAGGGTGCCTAAACCTATTTCTAAAACATGAGTAGTTCCTTGAATATTCACCAAATCAAGGCCATTCTTAATGAACACATGTTGGCTCTCTGTAAGTGCGCCGTGTCTAGAATGGTAAGTTTCACCCATATCTGTTCGCAGCAGAGTATAACTCCCGTCGGGGGTTCGTTGCAGCTTTAAATTATTTTGAGAATCGGTCATCAATTTTAAGAAAGACAAATAAGAGTAAGGTAAAGGCCCAAAGTGAGCTTCCTCCAAAGCTTATAAAAGGGAGGGGTATTCCAATGACGGGTATAAACCCAATGGTCATTCCAATATTAACCGTGAAATGGGTAAAGAGTATGCATGCTACGCCATATCCATAGATTCGATTAAAGGGGTCTTGTTGTTTTTCTGCTACATTAACGATTCGTATTAGCAAAGCCATATATAAGATGAATAGCCCAGTAACACCCATAAATCCCCACTCCTCACCAATAGTGCAGAAGATAAAATCTGTATGTTGCTCTGGTACAAAGCCCATTTTAGTTTGGGTACCCTTTAAGTAACCTCTTCCTATTATTCCTCCTGCTCCAATGGCAATTTTTGATTGCCTGAGATTATAACCTGTTTTTCTCTTATCTTCTTTTAAACCTAAAACAACCTCAATTCGATCTCTTTGATATTGCTTTAAAATACCATTATAGAATTGGCCAATAGCAAAGGTGAATCCACTACTTAGGATAAATAAGCCAATGGTTAAATAAATTGCAATACGCGATTTTCTAAGAAAATAAATGGCAAGCCCCCCAATAAAAGCAAATACGTAAATAAGGTCAAGAATGGGTATCGCTTTAGCCGAAAGGATAATGCAAGCGATGCCAATAATAACAAACCAAAGGGCTGCTATTAGATAGTAACTGGGCATTCCTACCCGGTAAAGCACTAAGAAAAAGCTAAGAAAAACTAAAGCTGATCCAGTATCGTTTTGTGCCAGAATAATAATGACTGGAGTGATGAAAATAGCCAGGCTTTTTCCGATGTTTTTCCACCCTTTAAATTCCACATCGTAGGAACCTAGGAATTTTGCAAGAGCCAAAGCCACGCCCACCTTAGCAAATTCAGAAGGCTGAATACCCACTCCTCCAAAGCCAAACCATGATTTGGCTCCGGCAACTTCGCGGCCTACAAATAGTACGGCGATGTTTAAAAACATGGTTATACCATAAAACCCAAAGGCAAAGTAGGGGATTAGATTTTTATTGCTAAAGGCAATGGTTAGTATAACCACAATGGCTCCGCTAATCCACATAACTTGGCGTAGTGCAATTGCATTATTGGTAAAATCATGCAGCTTGTTCACATCAACCGATGCGCTGTAAATATTTACCAAACCAACAGTAACCAAAAGCACATACATCCACACAATGGCAGGATCAAAGCGGTTGCCGCTAATATTGATGTTAGAACTCATGACTTATTGAATAATACTCTCCTTCATTTTTTTCTCTAAATGCGGAATTCTAGTGATGTATTCAGGATTATTTCGATTCAGATATTTTTCAATCATTAAATTGCAAATCGGGGCGGCCCATGTGGCTCCGTATCCTCCATTTTCTACAATGGCGGCAACCGCAATTTTTGGATTATTTTTTGGTGCAAAAGCAATAAATAAAGAATGGTCTTTCCCGTGAGAGTTTTGAGCAGTTCCAGTTTTTCCGCATATGACAATGCCATCTATTCCTGTTCTTCCTGCAGTTCCTCCCGGTTTGGTTACCATGCCCATTCCATCTACTACTGCATCAAAGTGTTTTTTCTCCACACTGGTATAGTTTCGAGTCGTAAATTTTTTTGGAGTCACATTGGTTGGTCCAATACCCTTAATAAGATGTGGAGTGTAGTAAAACCCCCGATTAGCCATGATACATGCTATATTGGCAATTTGTAAAGGCGTAAGTAGTATTTCCCCTTGACCAATCGACATTGAAAGAATGGTGGAACTTTTCCATGACTTTCCATGTCGACGGTCCAAATTATCTAAGCTGGGTATGTTTCCTCCTTTTTCTCCAGGTAAATCTATGCCGAGTGGTTTGCCTAAGCCAAAGCTTTTCCAGTGCGCTGCAAGTTTAGCAAACCCATTTCTAACCGAACCAAATTTTGGATGATCAATAAGACTTCGGTATAATTTACAGTAATATGCATTACAGCTTATTCGAATGGAGTTTTTTAAATCTAATGGGCTCCCATGAGGATGACAACCCACACGTAAACTTCCCATCCTGTATCCTCCCGCGCAGCCAAACCGGGTAGAATCACAAATAATACCTTCTTGCATACCAATGGCGGCCATTACAGTTTTGAAAGTGCTTCCTGGTGGGTATTGCCCTTTAATGGCTCGGTTGTACAAAGGTCTTCTTCCATCAATCAATAATCTTCGATAATTTTTACTTCGCTTGGTTCCATTGAGTATGTTTGGGTTATAGTCCGGTTTGTTAACCAATGCTAAAACCTCTCCCGTGCTGGGTTCAATAGCAACTACTG
>JAURQA010000124.1 GCA_030836345.1 Bacteroidota bacterium | reverse complement strand
TTCTAACTCAACTTTTACTTGAACTAATTCTTCAATACTTCGTACATCATGTTTTCTGAATAAAGACTGTATCTGAGTAAATCGATCGCTTAAACGACTCAATTCTTCCGGATTTTCCTCTGTTTTATCAGCTGTTTTTTGAAGTAAATTTGAAATATCTCTTAATTCAATGAGATTGCTGTCCAATCGTTCCCAGGCTTCATTTAAGGATGCATTAATGGAAGTAAAGTTTCGAAGTTCAGCTTTTATTTCTGATATTTTTGACAGAATAGATTGCTCATTACCATCAAGACTAAATGCCGATTGCCCAGCTATATTTGAAATCTCTTTGGCATTGCTTAAAGTGTCAATGTCTCCTTCTATGTGACTATCTGATAATTCATTAGGGTTAAGTTCAATTAATTCCTGAAGTAAAAATTCTGTATAGTCTTGCTCTTTAGATAGGGAGGATTTTTGGTGTTCTAGTTGGTCTAATTTTAGTTTGGTTTCCTTTAGAAAAAAATAGGCTTTTTGGTAGTTATTTAATTGTTTTCTATTTTGAGCATAGTCATCTACAATCCCTAATTTACTGGCAGAAGATTTAAAATCATAAGTACTATTTTGGGTATGTATTTCAATGAGGTATTCTCCCAGTTTTGAAAGTACGGCGAGGGTAGTTGGTGTGTCATTTACAAATGCTCTGCTCTTTCCTTCAGCCGTTATCTCTCTACGAATACGCAATAAATTTTCGTGATCTAAATCGTGACTTTCAAAGAACATTTCTAAGCCCAGGGCGGCGATATCAAACTCTGCTTCAATAATGGCTTTCCCATTGGATCCAACAGATTTAGGATCTGCTCTATGACCTAAGGTTAAACCCAAAGCATCTAGCATAATTGTTTTACCAGCACCCGTTTCACCCGTTATTATATTTAAACCTGAACTGGGTTCAAATTTGGTTTCTTCGATAAGTGTGAAGTTCTTTATGTACAACGATGTAAGCATTTACTTACCTAAAATGGAGTTCATTTCCCACAACTTATTATTAATATCTTTTTTATCAAAAATGGCCTTTCCAAAAGGAGTAAACTCAACTTCCTGGTTCACAATACCTACCGCATGGTTGGAGAATCCTTCAGTAATTCCCTTTACGGCATGTGCTCCAAGTCTGGATGCAAGTATTCTATCTTCACTGGTTGGACTTCCTCCACGCTGTACATGTCCTAATACCGTAACTCTGCAATCTGCTTCGGGATGTAATGTTTTAAATCGCTCTGCAATTTCATAGGCATTGCCTTCGGTTTCCCCCTCTGCTACGATGTAAATACTGAATTCTTTTTGGCGAGTCCTCTTAACATATTTTTCTATGATGGTCTCAAATTCATTATCTCTTTCAGGAAGGAATATCCCTTCGGCTCCACCTGCAATTCCAGCATGCAATGCAATGTGACCACTATGTCTCCCCATCACTTCAACAAAAAACACTCTATGATGACTATCGGCGGTATCTCTAATTTTGTCAATTGCATCAACTGCTGTGTTTATACTCGTATGAAATCCAATGGTGTAATCGGTACCAGATAAATCGTTATCTATAGTGCCTGGGCAACCTACAATGGGTATGCCATGTTCTTTATTTAAATACATAGCTCCGGTGTATGTCCCATTCCCACCAATTACGATGAGTCCTTCAATACTATTTTTTGTTAAATTTTCAAATGCTTTTTTTCTACCTGCTTCTTCCATGAAGTCTGCACAACGAGCTGTTTTTAAAATAGTACCTCCATATTGAATAATATTGGCCACATCCTTTGATTCCAGAAGATGAATTTCATCATCAATCATACCCTGATATCCATTCCTTATACCAAACACTTCAAGTTTGTAATGAACTCCAGCTCTAACGACTGCGCGTATACAAGCATTCATTCCGGGGGAATCACCACCTGAAGTCATTATTCCTATTCTTTTCATCTTCTAAATGCAAAAAAAGAGCATAGAACTGATATTAAAAACTATCCAATAAACAATTCAGTAGGGATTGCTCTTTATAAGTTCAATTAAGGTATGATGATTAAACTCTCAAGGCTTGTTATTCTGCCAAACACTGGTTAGAATATCGATATTATTAAAATACAAAATGATAAAAGTGAAGCTAAGCATTACATTTGCATAGGCAGTTCAGTTCATCGCTTGCACAAGTAAGAGGAAAGTCTGGGCAACACAGGGCACCATGCTTCTTAACGGGAAGGCGTTTTGTAGCAATACAAAGCGACAGATAGTATCGCAGAAAGGTAAACCGCCAAACCACTTTGGTTAGGTAAGGGTGAAAAAGAGGTGTAAGAGACCCCTCGTTCGCAACGTGAGTTGTAAATTGAGAGAAACCTCATGGGTTGAAAAACCAAATAAACCGAGGGCAATAACGGCTCGTTAGTTGAAACCGTAAGGTGGAAGTCTCGGAGGGTAGGTTGATGGATTCTAAGAGTAATTTTAGAACTAGATAAATGATGAACATCTCAATGTGAATTGAGTTACAGAACCCGGCTTATGGACTGCCTTTTTTAATGTTAGTATCGCTTCGCGAAATTGTGTAAAACTTTAATTGGCCATTTGCTTGAAAAACAAAGCATGGAATTGTTAATATTGCATTTAAGAATGGCGAAACACATTGCAATTGCAGGGAATATAGGAGCGGGTAAAACAACACTTGCTAAATTGCTTTCTACTCACTTTGATTGGGAGGTTCAACTAGAAGACATGAACGATAACCCTTATATCTCTGATTTTTATGAGGATATGCAGCGGTGGAGTTTCAACTTACAGGTTTATTTTCTAACTCAACGATGGAATGGAATTAAAGAGATAAGGACAGGTAAGAGAACCGTAGTGCAAGACCGAAGTATTTATGAGGATGCCCATATTTTTGCCCCAAATTTACATGCCATGGGCTTGATGAGTACTCGTGATTTTGAAAATTATACCGACCTTTTTGATTCTATTAGTGAGCAAGTTAAACAACCCGATTTACTTATTTACTTAAGAACAGGTATTCCTAAACTTGTCAATCAAATTCAAATGAGAGGGAGAGATTATGAGGATGCTATCCGTTTAGATTATTTAAAACGACTAAATGAACGTTACGAAGCTTGGATCAATACCTATGAAGGAGAGCTGCTTATTTTTAACACGGATGATTTAGAATTTGCAGATAACCCAGATGATCAAAATAAAATCATCTCACAGATTGACAGCGTAATGAACGGTCTTTTTAGCAAGAAAAAAGCATAGAATACTTTTTAATTCACTTATTTCCAAGAAAAGACTACTTCCTGAATAATTTCGGGATGCAGTGAACGCCCTACTGGACATGTTTTAGCTACGCGCTCAATAATGGTCTTTAAAGTAGCATCAGCCAAGGGTATATCTATTTCGATGTTCACCTCAATCTTTGCTATTCGCCTAGGCTTTGATTCCATGGTTTTTGTAGTTTCTGCCTTACAAGATTTTAAATTAAACTCATTTCTTTGGGCATAAATACCAATGGTTGTAATAATACAGTTGGTTAATGAAAGAGCGCACAAATCAGTAGGAGAAAAGTTTAGTCCTTTTCCATGATTGTCAGTAGGAGCATCTGTTATTACAATCGAGCCGCTTTGAACATGGATATTTTCCGTTCTTAATTCCTGTAAATATGTAGTCTTAGCTGTAGCCATTAGTGCTTAGTCCAAACGGTTGTTTTTCCAATAAGGGAGATTCCTATATAACCTCTTACTTTAATGGCTTTATCTCCTTTTTTAGTGATAGTACAGCTATATGTTTTTCCTGTTTTTGGATCGTAAATAGTTCCTCCAGACCAATCTTTACTACTGGCATCATAACTAAACCCTCTGAGTATTTGCATTCCCATAATGGGTTTTTTTCTTTTCGCTTGGTCCGGATTTTCATCATCCATTTTGGGTTTTCCATTCCTGTTGGGCTCTTTAAGCCAAACAATTTTGCCGTAGTACTTTTTATTTTTCGCCTTAAAAATGCGAACTTTTGCTGTCCCTTCCTCGTTTAACCAAGTAGCAATAATATCTGAAGATTTAGTTTGACTTAATTTAACTACGGAAAAAAGGAATCCAGGAATTAAAATGGCAAGTAGTATACTTAATTTTTTCTTATTCATTCCCCAAAAGTACAATTAGCGAACCATATAATCCAAGATGAGTTTCTTAACCCTCCCTTCACTACTCCATAAAATTGGGTGTCCCTGGTCTGGAAAATCGATGCAGGTCATTTCTTTAGCTCCAGTAAAGTTCTTTTTTGCATAGTTTACATTACTTGGATAAACCAAGTGATCTGTTGTTCCATGAAGGACTAATAAAGTTCCTTTG
>JAURQA010000001.1 GCA_030836345.1 Bacteroidota bacterium | reverse complement strand
CAACAACAATTAGTTGCTCTTCAATCGCAATACTATGAAATTATTTCCAACCGGACTAAGGCTATAAGGGATAAGGTAATGGGTTCGGAATCGTCTCTAGTTCCATATGTAGCAGTTACCTCTAAAATGATTGAGACAATTGATTTACCTCTAATTTTAAAAGCAAAAGACGCTACAAATAAATTTGCTCCAAACAGCAAATATGCCATTCAAATGGAGGCTTTGTATAACTCAGAAAAAAGTTTAGGGATAGGAGCTGTGGCGCCTGATTTTAAAATGAATCAATTAGATAGTGCTTCCAAACTTAGTCTAAGCGATCTTCGCGGAAAATATGTTCTTATTGATTTTTGGGCGAGTTGGTGTAGACCATGTCGCGCAGAAAATCCAAATAATGTGAGAATGTATGCAAGGTTTAAGGATATGGGTTTTGAAATATTGGGAGTTTCTCTAGATAATAATGAGGCGCGATGGAGATCGGCTGTTGTGGCAGATAAACTTTCATGGAAACACGTGAGTGAACTTCAAGGGTGGAGTGGAACTGTAAATAGACAGTACAAGGTAACAGGTATTCCAAATACTGTTCTAATTGATCCTCAAGGAAGAATTGTTGCAAAAAACATGCGCGGGGCTGAGTTGGAGGGAAAACTAGCTGAAATATTTGCTAAAAAATAAAATGGATATAATAATTTCATGGGTTTAGAAAAACAGAGTATTTTAATTGCAGACGATGAAGCGGATATTTTAGAAATTATTTCGCACAATCTTCAAAAAGAGGGGTATCAAATATATACTGCTAACAATGGTGAAGATGCGGTGCATATGGCTTTTAAAAAAAGACCTGATTTAATCATTCTTGATGTGATGATGCCTAAAATGGATGGTATGGAAGCCTGTAGGCAAATCAAGGGAAATCAAAAAACTAAGGATATTCCGGTGTTGTTTTTAACTGCTAGATCGGAGGAGTTTGCTGAAATCTCAGGGTTTGAAGCAGGGGCTGACGACTATATATCAAAACCCATTAGACCTCGGGTGCTTACCAGTCGAATTAAAGCTGTTCTGAGAAGACGGGATTCTTCAGGGATCATGGAGCACGATATTTTTGCTTTTGAAGATCTGAGTATTGACCAAAATCAGTTTTTGGTAGAGTTTAAAGGGAATAAATTGAAAATGCCACGAAAAGAGTTTGAACTATTGGCTTTTTTAGTAAGTAAGCCAGGAAGGGTATTTACTCGAAGAGAAATACTGGAAAATGTGTGGGGTAATGATGTGTTAGTAGTAGATCGCACCATTGATGTTCATATTCGTAAGATTCGCGAAAAATTGGATGATCGATTTATCGAAACAGTAAAAGGAGTGGGATATAAATTTCACTATTCTTAAGTTGTGTATGTGCACTTTTAAGCCCTAATGGTCTCTTTTTTCAAAATCTTCCGAACGTCTAATTTTCACTCTTCTAAAAATTAGAACAATAATACACACTGTAATGAGACCAAATAGCCCAAGCTCCCCATATATGATGGTGTTTACCACTAAATCATCTGTCATTTTACTTTGTTTTAACGGCGGTTCCGTAAGCTAGAATTTCTGCACATCCCTGCATAATCATAGCGGTCGTAAATCGAACATTAATAACAGCGTCGGCACCCATTTTTGAGGCATCTTCCCTTAATCGTTGAATAGCTTGCTCTCGAGCCTGAGCCTGAAGCTTTGTGTATTCGTCGATTTCACCACCTACAATATTTTTAAGACCTGCAAAAAAATCGCGTCCTATGTTTCTTGCTCGAACGGTGCTTCCCCGAGCAATGCCTATAATTTCGATTATTTCCTTGTTTGGAATGTGTTCAATCGTACTTAACATTATTTCATTTATCATACTCAATAATAGTGATTTTAGATTAGATAAGGGCCTTTTACTCGGTCAATGAATATAGAAACCCGACAATCTTATATTTTACCGATTTTATATTTTTCAGCTGAATACAGTTTCACTAGATTCAATTTTTTGAGGGGTATTTAAGATACTTATGGACCTATTCTATATTTTCTTTAAGAGAAAAGATATTCGGTTAAGACGAACAATATTGTGCGAATGAGTGTTATTTTTGCAGTAGAATAATACTAAATAAGCAAAGTAATGGAAAAATTAATAGAGATATATGCCGAGGCTACTCCTAATCCAGAGAGTATGAAATATGTGGCAAATAAGATGCTTTTAGCTAATGATAGTGCAGATTATAGAGATGTAAAAACGGCAGAAGACAGTCCCTTAGCCTTGGCTCTTTTTGACCTTCCATTTGTCAAAGGGGTCTTTATCATGAATAATTTTGTTTCGATTACTAAAAACAATGATTATGAATGGTTTGATCTAAATAATGATTTACGCGATTTTCTTAAGGAATGGTTAGAAGCTGACAAGCCTATTGTTGAGAAAAAGGCACCTGATCTTAGCGATGAAGAGGGAGATATCATTGTTAAAAAAATAAAGCAATTATTGGAGGATCACGTTAAGCCCGCTGTTGAGATGGATGGGGGAGCTATTGATTTCAAGAGTTTTGATGAAGGGGTAGTAACCGTTCAAATGAAGGGCAGTTGTAGCGGATGTCCAAGTAGTACGATGACCCTTAAAAGCGGGATTGAGAATCTTCTTAAACGAATGGTGCCTGAGGTAGTGGCTGTTGAAGCTGAGGCCGTTTAATTTATCAACTTACCTTTTCTAAATACATCTTATGGGATTTATATTCAAGTCCAAAGTGTTGAACTAAGTTTGGACCTAGGTATATTATTACCTGCCCTAAGGCTCTAGTCTATAAAAATTTAATATAAAGGTGCAGAAGAGTAAAGAAGGTTATTTGAATAAGAAATATGTAGGTGGCCATTTTGTTTTTTGTGGGCCTGTTTTGCGATTGGTAGAAAAGGCTAAGGCAAAGGCTTATGAAAAACCAAGCTATATAATTTTGCATAGGAATATGGTTGTTACCCCATTGCCAAAAATCGTAAGCCATAGCCACTGGTTCTAGAAAGTAATCGTAAAGTACAGCAGATAAGGCTGCGATGCAAGCGGCTATAATCCGATTTTTTGTAAAATAGGTACTCAAATTATTGGTAAAATATATAATTGCCAGCCAATTTACTCCAATCATGTATGGAACCCCATCCCATTGCAGGCCCAATGTTTTTCCATAGGTATATGTGCCAAATATTTCTCCTGTTTTTACGCCAAAATATTCAACGAAAAAGCCAATAATACCAATAATAACAAAAGCCAAAAGGCTCTTCAAATTTAATGTTTTTTCAAATGCTAAAGCAATGATAAGTGAAGCTAAAATTGTGATGGGCGTTAGCGGAATCACGTAATTTCTTAGTTGAGGAACCACAAAGCCAAGGATGCCTACTAAGTAAATGATGATAAAGATGATAAAGAGTCGTTTTTCGAGGTGTTTCATTTTATTGAGGGTATAAAATCACTAACAATTTTAGCGCTGTGTAAACATAGGGGAATTCCTCCTCCTGGGTGTACGCTGCCACCGCAAAAGTATAAACCTTTTGCTTCACTTGAAAAATTGGACTGTCTTAAGAAGGCACTCATTCTAGTATTACTGCTGCTTCCGTATAAACTGCCCTTGTCACTTCCCGTTTTAGATGCGATTAAGGGTGGAGTTAAAATGT
>JAURQA010000123.1 GCA_030836345.1 Bacteroidota bacterium | reverse complement strand
TAATAGGCATAACAAGGCGCCTATTCCATAAATAGTAATCCAAACTTCAGGGTCTGGGTCATTATACTGAAAAACCGCAAATGCCAATAAAATAAGTGCACTTACCCCTCTAAAAACATTCATATTATTTTGTATTATTTTTTAGAAGCATACTTGCTGGAGCACTAGTCCATCCACTTTTAATCTCCTCCGAAGCATCGGAGGGACCCATGGAAAAATTACCTAATATAATATCTGTATCTCCATCATTATCAATATCGCCAATATCCATTGTAAGCCAACGTCCGTTATGAGTTTGCTCATGTGTTTTAACATTAAAACTTAGATTTTCAGTATGCTCAAAAAACAAGAATCCCTCATCTGGTTGTTTTTCATAATCTGCAAAAAAGGAGATTGCAGCAATGTCCAAATCCCCATCTTGGTCAAAATCATTGGCCATGGCTTTAAAGGCTCCGTGCATCGGATAAAAATAGGATTGCTCATAATTTCCATCTTCATCACCGGTGAATATGTAAACTCCATGAAAATTTTTGAGCACTATTGAGTAGTCGGCATTATCTCCACAGGTATAAATTATATCTAAAATACCATCCTTATTCATATCTGCCAATTGAAAAGATGAACTTCCCTGAAGAGGCGAAAAAGCCATCAATTGCTTTTCGCGGAAATTTCCTTTACCATCGTTCTCAAAGAGTACTATTTTTTCTAAGGCTTGAGCAAACAAAGTCACGATATCCATATCTCCATCTTTATCTATGTCAATAATTTCCGTACTTATAGCCCCTGATTGTTGCAAGAGCATTTTCTTTTCTAATGTGTCACCCCTGGTTTTAAGCCAATAGTGTGAACCTCTATTATTACCGTAAGCACAAACGACAATATCCTCTTTCTTATCCCCGTCCAAATCACCTATTTTTAATTGCACCGGTCTTTCCATTTCCTGTAACAGAACATCCTCTATTTTTAGGCCTGCCTGGCTGCTTGTGGCATAAATAAGTTCTCCCTTCCAATCATCGCTTGGTGGGATAGACCCAATCCCAGTCATTAGAAATCCCTTTTTGTAAGGCTGCATGTATGAGATAGGGTTAGTAAGACTAGTTCGAGATTTAATCTCATGATTAATATCTCGAACATACATGCTTTGAGTCGCTGCATCGTAAGAATAATACGCTCCACTATCCATGTAACTTAAGGATACGATTGGAGGGGTTTTTAATTGTGCTTCAGAGGCCTCAAAAATGGGGAGCCCTTTCACACAATCCGATGGTTTCACTTGTTTTGCGATTTCTTCTGGAGCATACCGGTCAAAATAATCCAAGAGGTCTTGCCAGATCTCCGGACTTACCAAAGGATCTTTTGGGTAGAGTCCCTCACAATTTTTTTTGCCGCGATCACTTTCATACTCTCTTCCCATATGATTAAAAATCCCCAATCGAGGCCCCATAAATGGCAATAGTTTAGCCCATGTTGCCTTATCTAGCATTTCTGGCTCTACAAACAAATGACAGTTTCCACATAGGCTCTCAATTTGAGCCCTTCTTGGATCTAATTGAGCAGAGGTTTGCTCCACTTTTCCTGGATTCTCTTCTCCCCCTCCACAAGCCAAAATAAATAAACTTAGACCAAAGAATATGTGAGTGCAGTATTTCATATTTAATAAAGACGCAAATTACAACCTCTATCAAGAAATCAAAAAAAATGATTTGAATAAGAAAGTAATTGTTCTAATTATTTTGAAATTTTAGCATTCTTTTACTCCACGGAATCTTTGGGAAAAGCAAGAGAGGTTAAGATACTCAGACCGAGAATACTTAATAGAGTAAAAAGGTTGTGAATATGGGTGAATCCAATGCTGTGAAACCAGGGTTCGAAAATCATTTTTACGCCAATAAAAATAAGCACTAAGCTTAAGCCATATTGCAAGGCATAAAACTTTTCCATGCTTGCCCCTAAAACAAAAAACAAACTGCGCAAGCCAATTATTGCAAATATATTTGAGAGGAAAACAAGAAAAGGATCTTGGGTAATTCCAAAAATTGCTGGTACACTGTCCACGGCAAAAATTACATCAGTAAACTCCACCACAATAAGGATTAAGAACAGAGGAGTAAAAAAAAGTGTTCCATTCTCTCTAAACCAAAAGGAATCATTGTTGCCATTAGCTTTAACCCTTAGAACTCGATTTGAAACTTTCACCAATTTACTATTCTCCGGATCAAAACTATCATCCTCTCCTTTGCTTAGCATAATTTTAATTCCAGAATAAATTAAAAAAACAGCAAACACATAGAGCACACCGTGGAATTTTTGAACAACAGCACTACCTAAGAATATAAAAATAAAGCGCATGATTATTGCTCCCCAGATTCCATAATTTAGGAGTTTCCTTTGATGTATTTCGGGCACCTTATAAGATTGAAAAATCAACAAAATAACAAAGAGATTATCCATACTTAGCGCATACTCAATAAAAAATCCAGATAGGTATAGAATTGAAGCCGAGGCATTAAAATCATCAATGGTTCTGGATAAGTCACCATATGTCGTAAAACTTCCTCCATACTGGGCTTTGTAGGCGTTAAACTGCTCTATAGAGCTAAAATCATTAAACAAATGGTATCCAAAATATAAAGCTAGCGAAAAGCCCAAGCCAATGGCGAACCACAATAATGTTCTCAAAGAGGCTTGCTTAATGCTTAAGCTCTTTCCATTTCCTGCTGATAAATCCCAACTAATAGCCACTAGAATACAGAACACAAAAAGAATAAAAGAGATAATTTGAATCAAATGACTTTAATAAAATGTTATGGCAAAGTTAGTCGGGCTAATCAAACTGTTATAATTTCGTAGCATAATAAAATCCACAATATGACTCCAATAAAAAGAAAAAATAGAATCTTAGTAGGTCTAGGCTTATTCATTTGCCTTTTCGGGTTAAGCTCTCACACCCAAGAGGAAGGAATGTTTCCTCTTAATTTAGTCAATTATAGTCAACTAAAAGAAGCGGGTCTAAAATTAAACGAAGATGATATTTTCAAACCGGGAAAAACAACCTTATCCGACGCTTTAGTAAAACTGGGAGGTTGTACTGGCTCTTTTGTTAGTAAAGATGGCTTAATTATTACCAATCATCATTGTGTTTATGGAGGTGTAGCACGATTAAGTACCACGGATCAAAATTATTTAGAAAATGGGTTTGTTGCCAGCGATCAAAGCAAGGAGCTTCCCTTAGGAACTCCTTGTAGAATTACCGTGGAATATGAGGATGTAAGCGTTAAAATTTTAAATGGAGTTAGTGAAAAATTAAATGCCCAAGAAAAATCTAAAATTCTAAAAAAGAATATAGAAAAGTTATTGGCGTCAGAGCGAGCAAAAACGCCAGAATTAGAGGTTCAAATAAGCACCATGTTTGTAGGTAGAAGCTACATGTTATTTCGGTATATTTTGCTTGAAGATGTTCGATTGGTAGTGGCTCCACCCAAAACAGTAGGACAATTCGGGGGAGAAACAGATAATTGGGAATGGCCAAGGCATGGGGGTGACTTTAGTATTGTTAGAGCCTATGTTGGCAAGGATGGGAAACCCGCAAAATATTCAAAGGATAATGTTCCTTACCAACCAAAACAACATTTAAAAATTGACGCTACGGGTGCTGATGAAAATGATTTTATATTTATTCTAGGTTATCCAGGAAGAACCTATAGAAACAGAACGGCAAGGTACCTTGAGTTTCAAGAAAAAAAGCAACTTCCCATTATCCAGAATTGGTATAGATGGAGAATAAACAAGATAAAGGATGTGTATGCAAACGATGAGGCAAAACTTCTGGGCTATGCAGGAACACTGCAGGGGCTAGAAAATACAGAGAAAAACTACAGAGGAAAAATGCAAGGTTTGAGAAGAACTCAACTGGTTAAACAAAGATTAGATGAGGACGATGCAATGATGTCTAGTATCCCTGAAAGCAGAACGGTTATAAATAAAATTAAAGCGCTCTGGAGCAGCCAAACAAATATGGCAAACAACCGATTCAATTATTTATTTTTATTAAATCATGCAAAGGCATTTTCAGCAGCAGCTCAATTAAGTGAAATGAGTCTTTTAGCCAAAAAGGTCGGAGACGAATCTCAAAAGGAAAAACTACAAAATGAGATGGCCAAGCTACTGAAAGAATACCAACTAGGCGACTCTCAAATGGACCGAATGATTGTTTTAGAATTAATGAAACGATTGAGTGAAGATAATGTCAAGATTAAAGCTTGGTTCAAGGCTAATGAATCTAAAATAAGTGAAGATAAATTTTTCAGTCCAGAAAAAGTAAATGCCTTAAAAGTCAGCAGAATCAGTAAAACTCCATCGGCCTTAATGGATTTTCATCATCTATTTCATAAAGAATTAATGGAATCCATTGAAATCTTTAACTCAAATGCAAAAGAAATTGATGCGCTCTTGCCAACCTATGCGAAATACAGAGAACAATATAAAAAATCTGGCTTTATTCCAGATGCGAATTCAACACTGCGATTAACCTATGGATACATTAAGAGATACAGTCCTAATGATGGTGAAACTCACCTACCTTTCTCCACTTTAGATGGTGTTTTTGAAAAAGCAAATACAAAACCTGACTATCGACTTCCAAAAGTTGTAGCTGATAATTTAAGAGTAGCTAACCCACCCAAATATTTCTTAGATAAGAAAAGTAAAAAGGTAGCTGTCAATATTTTATACAATTTAGATACCACAGGTGGGAATAGCGGAAGCCCTATTCTAAATGCTCGCGGAGAAATTATTGGAGTTAATTTTGACAGAAGTTTCACAGCCACAATTAATGATTATGCTTGGAATGAATCGTATAGCCGAAGTTTAGGCGTTGATATCCGATATTGCATCTATGTAATGAAATATGTGAGTAAGGCAGAACATATTATTAAGGAGTTAGGCGTCCGCATATAATCGCTGCAGTATACCTATTGGTAGTTTTGGTATGTTTAATTTTCATACTATTCTAAGACTTGCTGCAAGACCTTTGAAGGTCACTCCCAATAAGTAAATAAAAAAATTCATCCTAAAGAACTATGAACGAAGTATATTTGCGACGGAGGCAACAGCATAGCTGAAATAAAATGTAAACTCAGAGTAGATAGAACTTCGAGAATTAAATATTTGAGCAATCTTAAGCTGACCAAAGCAAATCTGATAACTAGAATGTGAATCAAAGAAAACTATTCTCCAAATATCTTGCACCAACCAGCCACTATCCCCTGGGGCTAGAGGTCAAAAAGGCTAAAGGTGAATTTATAACAGCTTCGAACGATGAGAAATATTATGACCTAATATCAGGTATTTCTGTGTGTAGTTTAGGCCATAACCATCCTGAGATTATTAAAGCAGCTAAGGCTCAATTAGATGAGCACATGCATGTAATGGTATATGGCGAATATCTCCAAAAACCTCAAGATTTGTTAGGAGAGACGCTTGCTTCCTTACTTCCAGATTCATTAAGTTCTTCCTATTTTATGACTTCGGGTACCGAAGCTATTGATGCTGCCATGAAGTTAGCCAAAAGAGTTACAAAAAAAACAAGTTTTGCGGCGCATACCATGGCATATCATGGAACAGGTCAAGGGCCCATGAGTTTAATGAGTTCAGAGTATTATACGGATAAGTATCGCCCACTCATTTCCCAAACCTATTTTATTGAACAGAATGATATACAGGGCCTAGAGGAAATCCCCTGGAATGAAATTGCCGGTGTGGTAGTAGAACTTGTCCAAGCTGAAAAAGGAGCTATCCCCTGCTCTATCAATTACCTTAAAAAATTAAGAGAGCTCTGTGACAGGCATTGTACGCTACTTATTTTTGATGAAATACAAACGGGTATTGGACGCTGCGGGTCCATGTTTGCCTTTGAGCAGTATGATGTTACCCCAGACATCCTCGTATTGGGTAAAGCGCTAGGTGGTGGAATGCCCATGTCTGCAATGGTAAGTTCAAGACAAATGATGGATACATTTGCAGATTTCCCAGTTTTAGGACATATATCTACTTTTGGAGGTCACCCTGTAAGTTGCGCAGCATCAAAAAAAGCGCTGGAATTGACTGTTGGCGTTTTAGCTCTAGAAGATATTAGTAAAAAAGAAACTCTGTTTAAGCAACTCCTTAAGCATGATAAAATAGAAAAAGTAACAGGAAAAGGCCTTCTTTTGGCTGTGCATTATAAAAGTAGTGAAGACTGTTTGAGCGTTTTAAAAGGACTGTTGGAAGAAAAAATACTCAGTGACTGGTTTCTAAATGCTCCTCATTGTCTAAGGATTGCGCCACCTTTAAATATTACAAAACAAAGAATTGAGATGATATGTCAAACAATATTGGATGTTACTTCTCATATAAATTAGGGGTTGACCTATATTTAGGTGTATTAGTATTGGAGTAAATCAGAATGAATAAATTAACATCATTGGCTTTTATGTGCTTTTCGGCAATGGTAGGGTTTGCGCTATCTACATGTGAAACGCTAACTAAAGCTACAGAAAATATAGCTTCTGCAGAAGGATATAGTCTTGTTATAACCTCGCTCTTTTCTTCTCTAAATGTGGTTGAAGAAGTGAATCAACTGAATGGGATTAGACCTTCTGGACCTATTGGTATTGTCAATGAAAATGTCACCTTAACGTATACAGATAGTTTATTAAATGATGGCAGCGGTATTGCTTATACATTGGACTTTGGGCTATTAAACAGCATAGAGCCTGGAGGCATTAAATGCGGCGATGATATATACAGATCAGGAAAAATTAGAGTCACCATCAGCGGCAATTGGGACGAACCAAGCACTCAATTTTCCATGACATTAGATAGTTTTAGCACTGGAGATGGAACAAAAACGAATCAAGTGAATGGAACCATTGAAGGGCAAAGAAAATCAAGTAAATCCTGGGAAATTGATTTTACTGATTTAGAAGTAAGCCAGGACAATTCCAATGCTCCTCAAGAGCTATCTGGCATATGCGAAGTGGTAACAACCTCTGGAGCACAAACCATTGGCTTGTTGGATAACATTCAAGATATTTTTGGCAATGGAAGTGGAAAATTACAATCGGGCGAATCCTACGGCTGGTCCATTGATCAAAACATACCCCTGACCAAAAGGATAGAAAAGGGCTGTGCCCAAGCCTTTGTAAAAGGGGTGGTTAAAATAGTCAACTCAAACGAAGCAAACCTACAACTCGATTTTGATCCGTTTGAAAACCAGGCCTGTGACAAAGTTGCTAAGGCCTTGTTGGGCAGAAGAGAATTTATTTTTACCATTCAATAAAATGGCGCGTTTGTTCTTAACATATTTCGTATTTATCATCGGCTTGTTTTCATGTAAAAAGGAAAGTCAGTTGGCTAATGAAACGAATTACATAAAAGAAATAGGCTATTCTATTGCTATTTTACAAACACAAGTTCCCAGCCTTCTGGCTTATAGCTTGCATCAAGAAAATAAACTTTACCCCAGTTATTTCAATCCTACTTTTGAAGATAGCTTAACCTCTGATGGTGACGGAACAGAATGGTCAGTCAAAACGCATGACTTTTTAGAGAGAAGGGACTTTTTAAGTACCACAGGGCGAACCCTGTTCTACGGAACTAATTTAGGTGGGCTGCAGCAAGACACAGTCAAGGTAACCTGGACCAAATCCGACAATTTTTTTGTTAGCTCTAATACGGGAAAAAGGCAACTGATTGGCCAACTCACTCTTGTACATAAAGGCGGTCTTAATTACTCTTTAATTAGTCAATTACAAATCATTGGGCCTGAACATATCTCTCAGCTATTGGGAAACGTATCCTTAAATATATCTCCTGAAAACTTCGACCTAAACTTTTTATCTAGCAGGGCATATAGCGGAAGTTTGTTGTTTCAAAGTGCCACAGAGCAGTATTTAGTTGATTTAGATCAAACCATTCAAAGCAATGGGAGCAACACCCTCTCCAATAAAGGTATCGTCAATATATATAGAGAAGAAGAATATTTAGGACGAATAGAAACAGACCCCTTCAGCAATGGAGCCATCGACTTTGTCGTTCGCTATGAACGTAAAAATTCAGAACGAATTATAAATTGCTGGTAGGTAATTTAGGTTCTTCCTTCAACAAATGTAATTTCCCATCAATGCGTTCAAACCAAATATGGTTAATACCATTGGTTATCCAAATATATGGCGCATCTAATCCTGAATAATACCTGGCAGTTTGAATAACCGTCTCTTTGGTCAATGGTATTTCAGGCCTTTTACATTCTACAATACACAAGGCTTTTCCATAACGTCCATATAATGCGACATCAAAACGCAACTTTAATCCATTAAATACCTGTTCCTTTTCTACTTGCATTAACCCGTATGAGGCGCCCATTTCGTCGTGCAAGTACCTTAAACAATGTTGCCTTACCCACTCTTCTGGGGTTAGGGGGATAAATTTTTTGCGAACACTATCAAATATTCGCTTTTTTTGCCCTTGTTCTTCAATTCTGAACTGATATTTTGGAAAATTTAGCTCCACAGATGTAGTGAATTGATGCAAAAATAAAAGAAGTGGGACAAACGGCCGCAGCCATATTAAACTATCAACAGCTGGAGAAGCAAATTCTTGATAAAGAATTCAGTCCCGTTTACCTTTTTCATGGAACGGAGAATTATTTCATTGATAAGGCTATTCAATTGATTGATAAGCACTGCTTGCCGGAGGAAGAAAAATCATTTAATCAAACCATACTTTACGGCGAGAGTAATAAACTTAATGAGGTGATTGAAAGTGCGAAACGATATCCCATGATGTCTGAGTACCATTTGGTTATTGTCAAGGATGCCAAAAAGATACTTCAATCCAAAAATGGTAAAGAAATCGAACTTCTCATTTCATATTTAGAGAATC
>JAURQA010000122.1 GCA_030836345.1 Bacteroidota bacterium | reverse complement strand
CTCAGTTTAAAAGCGATAAAAAGTTTAAATAGAAAGACTCTTAATGACATCACACATATTATCACAGTAAGTTGTACTGGCATGTATGCGCCTGGTTTAGATATTGATCTAATTGTAGCTCTTGGGTTAAATGAGAATACCGTACGAAGTAGCATTAATTTTATGGGGTGTTACGCCGCTATTCATGGATTAAAATGGGCGAATAGCATTGCCAATTCAGAGCCAAATTCTAAGGTGCTTTTAGTAAGTGTTGAGCTGTGTACCTTGCACTTTAGAAATGATACGCATTGGGATCAAGTAACCGCTTGCTCCCTCTTTTCAGACGGCGCTGCAGCCTGCGTTATCAGTTCGGAGCCAGAAGATCAAAGCACATTGGATATCAAAGGGTTTTATAGCCAATTAGCCTTAAAAGGCCAGAACGACATGTCTTGGAATATCACTGAAAATGGATTTTTGATGCAACTAAGCAGCTATATACCAGATTTGTTAACAGAGCCCATTCAGAGATTTATTAAGGACGGTAAAAATAATATAGGCGTACATAGCATAGATCATTTTGGATTTCATCCCGGAGGTCGAAAAATACTGGATCATGTAGAGAAAGAGCTTTGTTTTGAAAAAGGGCAAATGCAGGTATCTTATGAAACATTAAAGTCTTATGGAAACATGAGCAGCCCAACGGTATTATTTGTTTTAAAAGAAATCATCCATAAGGCCAAACAAAACGAAACCATTTACTCTGCAGCATTTGGGCCTGGTTTAAGTTTGGAAAGTATGATAACTTCGCGTGTTTAATTCCTTAAAAAATAGAAGCAATGACCAAGAGTTTATGGATATGCCAAATATTCCAGTAAAAGATCTTTATAAAAACTATAAGGAACTTCATTGGGTAAACCAATACCTTGGAGGCTATAAAGCAAGTATATTTGGAGTAAGCCAAGCCTTCAAAAAGAAATCCATTACCAAAATAATAGATGTAGGATCTGGAGGTGGCGACACCCTTGCAATACTTTGCAAAAAATTTAAAATAAAGGACGGCCAGGGAATTGACTCTTCCGAAGTAGCTACTCAATGCGCATCGGAGAAATACCCAAATTTAAAATTCCAAACAAATGATTATAAAAAGTCACTTTTACCCAAAGAAAAGGTACTTATACATACGGCCCTTTTTAACCATCATTTAAACCCAGAGGAAAACATTGCCTTTTTAAAATGGGCAGCACAGAATTCTGCTATTATAGTGATAAACGATTTACAGAGAAATATATGGGCCTGGTTGGGAATTTATATTATTCAGCTTTGGCCTTCCTTCTCCTACTTGTTTAAAAATGATGCTCCCCTTTCAGTAAAGAGGGCGCATTCCTTTGGCGAATGGAAGCATATGCTGGAATTGGCTGGATATACGAATTATTCCATCATCAAAAAACCCATGTTCCGTTATGTTATCATCGCAAGTATTTGATTATATCGTCATTGGTGGTGGGATTGCAGGTAGCACTTTTTCAAACCTTATGGGTAGAAAGGGCTATAAAGTTTTAGTTATTGAAAAAGACGAATACCCTAAACATAAAGTATGCGGAGAATATGTGAGTATGGAAAGTTATAATTTCATGCAGGATATAGGGGTGCCCTTAGATTCATTTGACCTTCCAAGAATAAACCAGTTCCAATTAACTAAGCCAAAAGGGAGAGCAATTAACTTACCCCTTGAGCTTGGGGGCTTTGGGATCAGCCGATACCTCATGGATAGCGAATTAAAAAAAGCGAGCTTAAATGCAGGCTGCCAATGGGTAAAAGATACGGTGCTCTCCTACTGTAAAGAAAAGAATCTGTATGAGGTGAAAACCAAAAAAAATATATACCTCTCCAAAGAACTTATTGGAGCATGGGGAAAAAGAAGCCTCCTAGATAATAATTTGGAACGTCCCTTTTATTCAAATAAGCAAAGCAGATTAACCAATTGGGTTGGAATAAAATATCATGTTAAATCACATGTATTGAAAAAGGACCTAATATCTCTACACACTTTTAAAAATGGATATTGTGGAATGAGTAAAATTGAAAATGATGCATTTTGCATTTGTTATCTTATGAGAGGCGAAAATCTTAGAAATAGGACGATTCATCAATCTGAGGAGCTCTTTCTATTCAAGAACCCATTCATAAAAGAGGTTTTCACCCAATCTGAGTTTATTTATGATCAGCCTTTAGCCATATCTCAAATAAGTTTTCAAAATAAGTCAAAAAGTGAAATGCAGGCCCTAATGCTTGGAGATGCTGCAGGGCTCATTGCCCCTTTGTGCGGAAATGGAATGAGTATGGCAATGCACAGTGCTTTATTAGCCTCTCAAATAAAAAATAAAGCACATTACCCTATCCAGTGGAAGAAGGAATTTAATCAAAGAATAAAACTGGGTCGCTTTGTGCAGTACATTTTTGGGAGGACGGGAGTAATGAGTATATTTATTCAGTTAGCTCATCTCTTTCCATTTATAGCCAAATGGATGATTCGAAAATCTCACGGGAAGCCCTTCTAATTAATTAAATCTGAGCGTTTTACTTGTATATACTGATGTTTATTTTGTATGGTAGATATTAGTTTTTCTAGTGTAAATAGATTTTTAACCATAACCTCTACCACCCCTTCAAAAGTCCCCTCAGACCCAGCTCTAATATTGATGCTACGCATATTTACGCCCAAATCCTTCGAAATGATATTTGTAATGCTGCTCACAATACCTACATCGTCAATTCCATTAACCATCAATTCGCTGATGAACGATTGATCATAGCTCTTGTCTCGCCAATTACAATTGACAATTCTGTAGCCATACTCACTCATTAAATTAGTCGCATTTAAACAATTACTTCGGTGAATTTTAATCCCATCGTTTACTGTAATAAAACCAAATATTTGATCTCCGGGAACCGGGCTGCAACAAGATGCCATGGCATATTCTACCTCGTATTCATCCCCTACAACAATGGCATTGCGTGGTTTTTTCTTTGCTGGAATTGAATTCTTATTCTCTCCTTTTTTTGGCTGTTTATTTATCTTCTCAATCGGATTTTCTTTAAAAAAGGTTGCCACCTTTAACTTTTCTTGTTTAACGGCACCTATAGCCAGAGCATGATAAAAGTCATTGGGAACAGTAAACCCATGAAATTTTATAAAGTGAGCTACATTTTTATTGTTGAATGCACGTTTAGCCGACTTAAATTTTCTTTGTAATATTTCTTTTCCTT
>JAURQA010000121.1 GCA_030836345.1 Bacteroidota bacterium | reverse complement strand
TCCATAGGTGTCTGTAATAACTTCATCCATATACGGTTTCATATAGTCCAACCAAACTTGTTGGCCAGGGTTTTCAAAACCTACCGGTGAAAATGTATTTAAGTATTTTTCTAAGAACTTTTTAGCTGTTTTTTCCATTCAGGCAAAGATACAAATATGCAGGAATGCTTGAGGAGATAGTTGCGAAAAAAATTACATATTTAAGATTTTCTCTAAAATGCTTCAAACAATCTAAATCAAAAAAAACACTTGCCCATGTCACGCATTTTTATCAACTTTGAGGCATGTCCAGCATGGATATTCTAAATCACCAACAAATTGAAATTAAAACACAGCGGATGGCCTGTGAAATTGCCGAGTGTTATGCTCAGGAACAAGAGCTTACGC
Source organism: Bacteroidota bacterium (assembly GCA_030836345.1). Taxonomy (GTDB): domain Bacteria; phylum Bacteroidota; class Bacteroidia; order NS11-12g; family UBA955; genus CALKCM01. Next base: position 5,402 of record JAURQA010000121.1, on the reverse strand, counting down.
TATGCGGTTTAAACGAGCGCGGATATTATCTTGCTCAGCGATTAGCTCTAGAGATTGGGAAGTTTACGCCCCATCTTAAAATTAATCTCATTCAAGTGCAGACCTTGGATGGCGTATCCTTTGAGCCAGTTTCATCATTTGCTAAAAAACATATATTATTAATTGATGATGTAATTAACAGTGGCAGAACCTTAATGGATGTGATGGATGATGTGTATAAGGATAAACCAGCATCTATTCGAACTGCTTTTTTAGCCAAAAGAGAGCACCGTGCATTTCCTGTGAAAGCCGATTTTGTTGGAATTAGTTTAGCTACTACGCTAAAGGAGCACGTCTTTTTTGATAATTCAAATGCTAAAAAACTCAAGGTATATTTAAAATAAGTTTGCAAGTGCGCTGCATATCTATCTATTTTAGCCCTTTAATTAAATACATAAACCATGAGTAGTAATAAACACCCCAAAGCTTTGCCTTATTTGTTCCTTACAGAAATGTGGGAGCGTTTCGGATACTACTTAATGCTAGGTATCTTTTCCTTGTACATGTTAGACAGTGTTCAAACAGGGGGAATGGGTTTTGCTGCTGGAAAAAAAAGTGATATTTATGGAACGTATCTAGGCCTGGTTTATCTCACGCCTTTTATCGGAGGTTTACTAGCTGATCGACTTTTGGGCTATAGAAAATCCATTATCATAGGTGGTTTGTTTATGTCTGCAGGTTATTTCGGACTAACCTTACACACGGAGTTTTCATTTTATATAAGTTTAGGTCTTATTATTCTTGGGAATGGGTTCTTTAAGCCAAACATTAGTACGCTTTTAGGAAATCTATATAACAAGGAAGAGTATAAATTGAATAAAGATGCGGGTTTTAACATCTTTTACATGGGAATAAATATTGGGGCCTTTGTCTGTAATTTTGTTGCAGCTTACCTCAGAAATAAATACGATTGGAGTTGGGCTTTTGCCGCCGCAGGTGCAGGAATGCTCATTGGTATTCTAATTTTTCTTTTAGGTCAAAAGCATACCAAAGAAGCGGATGTCATCAAACCATTAGAAAAAGGAGATATGAGTACCGGTCAGATCTTAGGATTTACCCTTTTGCCCATGATTGTATTTGGCTTTTTGGGATATCTGATTCCAGGAAACGTTCTAGGAACGGATAGCAATGATGCCTTTATTTTTGGTTGCATTCCCGTGGTCGCTTTCTTTATATATATGTATGTGAAGGCCAATGCGAATGATAAAAGGCCCATTGGAGCTTTGCTCGCAGTATATGGCTGTTTGGTTATTTTCTGGGCCGTGTTTCATCAAAATGGAGATGCATTAACCGTATGGGCTAAGGATTATACAGATCGTGAGGTCTCACAAACGGTAGAGAAACCATTGGAAAGCATTTATCTAACAGAAACAGTTACGAACGATGCATATGTAAATTATACCGATAAAGAGTTTCAGTCCTACTTGGAATCACAAGAAGATATTGATGCTGCTTTTAAAGCGGAGGGGAATGAAACGGAAAGAAAAGAATTAGCAAAAAAACTGAAGGAGCAGAGTGCATCTCATGGTTATTTTAAGAACCTTGGTAAGGATAAAACTCCAGCTGAAGGAGGTAGTTTAAAACTATATTCTACAGAGCTTTACCAATCTATAAATCCGTTTTGGGTGGTTTTATTAACGCCTATTGTTGTGGGATTTTGGGGCTTTCTTAGACGAAGAAAGAAAGAACCAACAACCGCTGGTAAGATTACCCTTGGTTTATTTATTACTGCTTTATCTGCCTTAGTTATGGTTGGAGCAGTAAAGTCTGCTGACATAGAAACGGCTAAAGTGAGTTCATGGTGGCTCATTGCAAGTTATGGCGTTATTACCTTTGGAGAGCTTTGCTTGTCTCCCATGGGGCTTTCTTTGGTTAGTAAGCTGAGCCCGCCAAGAATTACCGCTTTAATGATGGGAGGATTCTTCCTTTCTACAGCTATTGGTAATAAGCTGTCCGGTATGTTGGGTGGATTATGGGAAGGGTTTGATGATAAATCAAACTACTTCTTTATGAACTGTATACTCGCATTGGCAGCAACAGCAATGATGGTTTTACTCTTGAAATGGCTGAACCAAGTAATGAAAGAGAAAAACATTAGATAAGATTACTTAAAAACAAAAAGAAAATAAAAATAGAATATGAATCCAGATTATCAATTAATGCTACTAGCCTGGCTCGGGGTTTTCCTTTGGGTAGGTTTTGTAATATTTTCCAATAGGAAAATTCACCCCGCCGCACTCTTTACCCTTTTTATGGTAGAGTTATGGGAACGATTCAGTTATTATGGAATGCGGGCGCTGCTCATTCTGTACATGACAGCCAATCTCATTGATGGTGGATTCGATTTTTCGGACGCCAAGGCTTACGGAGTATATGGGGCATATGGAGCTCTGGTCTATTTAACACCGCTAATAGGCGGGTATTTTGCCGATAAATTAATGGGTTTCCGAAAAGCAATAACGCTTGGAGCTATCCTAATGGCAATGGGTCAATTTACCTTGTTTTTAAACAATCAAACCACCTTCTTTATTGGTCTGGCTTTCTTAGTTGTAGGTAATGGTTTCTTTAAGCCAAATATCTCCAGCATGGTTGGTCGTTTTTATGAAGATGGAGATAAACGTCGAGATGGAGCTTTTACTCTTTTCTACATGGGAATTAATATGGGAGCCTTTTTAGCTCCACTTACCTGTGGTGCCATTGGTGAAAACGAAGGCTGGCAATATGGCTTTTTAGTGGCCGGTGTTGGAATGCTTCTTGGGTATTTGGTGTTCCTATGGGGACAGAAAAAAGGATACTATGAAGAAGTGGGAAAGAAGCCCGATGTAATTTTGGATAAGCCCCTCTTAGGAGGAATATCAAATAAGTTATTGCCTTATCTGGTAACTATAGTTCTCGTAGGAATGGCATGGTTACTTATTATTAATAATGATATTGTGGATGTAGTACTCAGTGTATTAGCTGTTGGAATCATTGGTTATCTATTATTTCAAGCAAGCAAGATGGAAGCCACAGCCAAACAGAGAATTTGGGTTATTCTAATCTTATTGTTATTTACCACTATTTTTTGGACATTCTTTGAGCTTGCTGGTTCTGCATTAAACTTGTTTACCGCAAGAAATATTAATAAAAGTGTCCTAGGGTTTGAAATTAAAACAACTTTTTTCCAATCGATTAATCCCTTGTTCATTATGGCTCTAGCGCCAATTTTTTCGTGGATATGGATTAAGCTTTCCAATTCGGGTAAAGAACCTTCCGCGCCGTATAAATTTGGTGTGGGGCTCATCCTTTTAGGTTTAGGTTTTTTAGTACTTAAATTTGGTCAAGGCTCAGCCGTCGCAGGTATGATCCCAGCCTTCTTCTTAATACTCTTGTATCTCTTGCACACGATTGGAGAATTGGTACTTTCACCTGTTGGTCTCTCGTTGGTAACAAAACTATCTCCTAAAAATATGGTGGCCTTTATGTTTGGAATTTGGTTCTTATCTTCTTCCATAGCTCACCAAGGAGGAAAGCATATTGCAAAACTTACTACCGTGAGTGAAAAAACAATTGTAGAAGGAGAGAATTTCCAGACCTGTGGATCAAATCCGACTATGTTGAGTCTGCTTTCATCCCCTAAATACGCTTCCCAGTTAGAAGATATAAGTATTTCTACAGTACTTATTTCAGATGATTTTATTTCAGATTTAAATGCCTCAGACTCAAGTAAGCAATACAGTAAATCAACTGTTGTTGTGAATGAAATTCTTGAGGAATCTGAAAAGTTCTCTGGAGCGAAACAGGATAAAGTAAGAAGTTCGGCAACCGTAAGTTTCCTTTCAGAGGGAGCATCCGTTGATCAAACGGTAGAAAAACGTGCGGACCTTGCGGGCTTAATGGCTAATACTCCCAATGAAACGATTGGGGAATGTATAAAAAACGAATCTTTAAATAAAGGATTGAGTGTCTTTGGTATTCTTGGTTATTTTGCCATAGGATGCGGTTTCTTGTTATTCATACTTGGTAGAGTTATTACCAAATGGATGCATGGGGTTAGATAAGCTATTTACATACTTTTAATCAAAAGGCACAATTTTGTAAATTGTGCCTTTTTTTTAGACTAAGTTTTTACCTTTGACGTTATCTAAAGATATTATGTTGAAATGTAGATGCCTTTTATTTATTTCTTTTATTTGGACTGCTTTTATTGCTCAAGCAAAAGCAGAAAAACCCATAATAACTATGGCCACGGATTATGTGGAGTTCGATGATACTGGCTTTAACTTGGATGCTGTAATCAGAAATAAAGAGGATATTAGAGTCCGAAAATATCCTGCACGTTTATGGCAAATAACAGGGAATGGTTTAAAGAAACCAAGTTATCTGTACGGCACCATGCACGTAAGCAAAAAGTTGGCATTTAATCTAGGAGATACATTTTATAAAGCCCTAGGTGAAGTGGATGTAGTTGCTCTTGAATTAGCCATTGATAGCTGGTTTTCTACTATTGGAAAGAATGCTAGATTATCTAAAAGGAGTAGTGAAGATAGAACGAACTCATACTCTCACAGGCAGGAATACAAGGATGCGCTCAGATTTCCGAAGTTTAAATTAGAACCCATTATTTCGGAAATATCCAGCAGTGACTACATGAGCAATTTTCTGCTTTATCGTCAAGGCTATGGCTCTGCAGACTTCAGTGAGAAAACATATCTAGACTTATATATTCATCAAGTAGGAAAAAAAATGGGCAAGTTTTGTACTGGCCTAGAAGATTTTGAAGAATCGGATCGAATGGTGAATCGTTCCAATTGGAAAAACAGAACGGTTTCAAAGAAAAAAAGATATCGTGGGAGTTCCTATGGATACGGAGAAAATCCCATTGAAAAGGCCTACCGTGAAGGAGACTTAGATCTTATAGACTCATTAGACCGCCAATCCGAAAGTAATCCCTTGTATCACAAATGGATGCTTGATGTGAGAAATAGAGTGATGGCAAATTCGATCCATAAAATAGCTCCAGAACAATCCATTTTTGCTGCAGTGGGTTGTGCCCATCTTCCCGGGGACAGCGGTGTCATCGATATGTTAAGAGGAATGGGTTATCAAGTAAAACCCATTCGAGATAGGGTTGGAGATTACGCATTTAATCAAAAATTAAAGCTCGATGCAGACTACACACCTGTCACCCTTGAAACATTTTCGAGCTATTCAGGAGAATTAGAAATAGACTTGCCTGGTGAACCTATCTTGAGAGGCTCAGGAAGTCAAGAAGAACTCTTCTATGCTGATGTAAGTAATGGTTCGTATTATGTCCTTAAAAAAATACCATACTATGGTTTAGTAAACAATATCAGTTCAAATGAAGTTATCCGACAAATTGA
>JAURQA010000010.1 GCA_030836345.1 Bacteroidota bacterium | reverse complement strand
TCGGGACAAAGCGCATTCTTTTTGTTTCCTGAGAAACTAATCGAATAAAAGTGATCCTCAAGCACACTCTCCTCGCTAGAAGTATAATAAATGGTAGAACTGCTCTCGTCCGTAGCTACCACATTTAAAACCTCCCAATCTCCGGAAGTCAGGGCCTTCTCCTTCTTTTTTGAAAAATCATAACAGTATATATGATTAAAACCACTTTTCTCACTCGTGTAAAAAAACCGATGATCTCCTATAAAATTAAGATTGTCAGAAATCTCCACATAAGTATTATTTTTCTCTTCCAAAATTACTTCCGGAGGAGTTCCAGAGGTATTGCAAAACAAAAGCTCCCAATGATTTTGTAGGCGGTTTAGCCTTTGAATACTTATAATTTCGGGATTATTCGTCCATTCAATTCGTGGAATGTATTGATCTCTTTCACTTTTTAAATCCAGGGTAATACTCAGCGATTTTACTCGATCGTAAATCTTAACATCCACCTTAGAATTGTCTTCCCCCGCTTTTGGATATTTCCAAGACTCCTGCTTTGGGTATAAGCCATTAAATACATCCATACTAAACTCTTTAACCGCCCGCTCATCAAACCTATAATAAGCCAAATGAGTGCCAGAACTATTCCACCACAAGCCTGTGCTCATACCAAACTCCTCCTCATATACCCAGTCTACCGCCCCATTAATGATTTCATTTTTCCTGCCATCGGAAGTTACGGCAGTAGTTTTCATGCTTTGCAAATCAAGAATATAAATGTTGTTCTCTTGCACATAAGCCACCGAACTATTGTCCGGATTAATGCTCGGATACATAATTTTGGTATCACTGATTTTAGTAATCTTTTTATTTTCAATATTGATCACATAAGCCAAGCTTTTAAAACTGCGCCGGTATATTTTTTCTGTTTCCTCGTAAATAAGAATGTGTTTTTCATCGCCGGTAAATTCATAATTAGCAGGAGTATACTTCCCATCAAAGTCTTCAGATGTAACAATGCTTCCAATCAATTTCTGATCTGTAATCCCATATGAATTGATAGCCCAAGCCCCGTTTTTTTTCTCCAAAGTCGTATACCTCTCGCCGTCGTTCATGGTATTGAAACCCCCATTTGATTTCATTGAAAAAGTAGGCCTCGCAAAAATATCTTTTAGATTAAACGGTGTTTTTTGTGCCCTTAAAGTGTGCCCCAATAGAGCAATAAGTAGCAAAGCAATTTTATTCATTTTACTTGGTTTTCTTTTTTGTAGAGGAATTTAATGTTTTGTATACCGCCTGTGAACTATCTAGCGACATTTCATTTTCAGACAGAATCTTGATTAATGCATCCTGCTTAATTTGCCTTGCTTCCATTTCAGTGGTCAAGTCTTCAATCTTTTGGTTCAGCTTCATATACTCAATAGAGGAGCCACTATTGCCACCAATTAAAGTGCTCGTTGGTGTAAACCGAATCAATAAAAAAAAGATCCCAAAAATAACCATGGTCAAGGTGGCCAAGAGCATAATCATATTTAGTGGGGTCAGTCTAAATGAGAACGATTCGCCCAAAGAACTGTCATTTATTATCACAAGACGATATTTATCGCGCATTTTAGATAAAATCTTTCTGAAAAGTGACATGTTTTAACGATTTTTGCCAAAGATAATGCGAAGCATTACGTTAATACAAGTAACTATCTAAATGTTTAAGGCCAAAAGCTCACGTAAAACAGCAGTACTATTCCTACTAATTCTAAGTGTTTTAGGTTCATGTAAAAACTCTAATTCTTGGGTAGCTAGAAAGTACCATAATACGCTGGCTCATTATAATATCTATTTTAATGCCCGAGAGCAATTTAAAGAGGTTTTTGCAATTATGCGCGAGACAAACCCCGATGATTTCAGAGGTTTTGTTTCAGTGATTAATTTTGGAGATGTAGCAAACCTCAAAAATAATCAACCTCAAATGGACGAGGTAATTAAACGGACCAGCACACTCATTGATAAATATCCTAAATCTAAATGGGTGGATGATGCTTATTTATTAAATGGACAAGCCTATTTTCTCAAGGGAGACTTATATGCCTCCAGAGAAATTTTTGACTATGTAATTGCCACCAGTAAAGATGATAAAGTCATTTATACCGCTAAACTCTGGTATTTTAGAAGTTTATACCTCCAGAAAGGAAAAATAGGAGAGGCCGAGAGTTACATCACCAGCTTAGCAACCGATAAAAAGTTTCCGAAAAAACTACTCCCAGACCTCAATATTGCTTTAGCCGAGGTGTTCCTGAAGCAGGATAAATTTTCTCAGGCCTACAAACCACTGAAAGAATCCTTTAGAGGGTTAAAAGGCAAAACGAACAAATACCGAGCGCATTTTATGTTAGCTCAGGTGTGCATGCGCATGAAAAAGTTTGAAGAAGCCGAAATGCATTTTGCAAAAACAGTTAAAATGAATCCGCCATACGAAATGGCTTTTCAAGCGAATATTTCTCAAGTGCAAATTTTGTCTGCACAGCAAAAAGCCTATGAAAAAGCCAATAAAATCTTGAGGCGAATGCTTAAGGATGATAAAAATATTGATTTTTATGGTAAAATTTATTACCAAATGGCTATAAACGAATTGAATGCCGAGAATGAAGTTGCAGCCATCGGACTTTTTCAAAAATCCATTCAGGAGTCCCAGATGAAATTAGATAATCAGCAGCTCACCACATCTTATCTTTCTTTAGGAGAATACTTTTTTGAAAGAGAAAACTACCTCATTGCTGGTAAGTATTATGATAGTGCAAGTGTTACGCTAGACGAAAAGTACCCAGATTACGAGGAGATTTCAGGACGAAATGATAAGCTAAAGGATTTAGTTGTTAATATTTTAGAGATTCAATTGCAAGACAGTCTCCTGCGAATGGCATCCGATGAATCATTTAGAGAAAAATCCATAGATCAATCCATTGCAGCAGAAAAGCAGGCCAAGGTCAATGCACTCAGTCGAGCAAAAATTAACCTGCCTGGAAATACGCTGGGTGCCCTAACTACAAAATCCACTTTCCCTTTTTATAACCCTCAACTGCGAACTCAAGGCGCAGCAGAATTTAAAAGAAAATGGGGCTCTCGACCAAACCTCGATAATTGGAGATATACCAGTCGCCTCAAGAAAATTTTAAGCAGGGCAGGCACAGCAAAAGTAGAAAACAAAGATTCCGCCGAAAAGGAGGATCCAGCCCTTCTTGGGGTGAGTCCAGAAAGAAAGGTGTACATGAAACGTATTCCCTTTAAAAAGAGCGAAAAAGAGGCCGCCAATCAAAAAATAGAAAGTGCTTATTTATTGGTAGCCCAGCAATATCAATATGCATTAGACCAACCCTCTAACGCGATAAAATACTATCTCGAACTTTTAGAGCGCTTCCCAGAGTCCGAAAGCAAGCCTAAAGTATATTATGAGTTAGCTAAACTATACAAAAAAGAAAAAGACCTAGCCAATTCTGATCTCTACAGAAAATACTTGGCGGATGAATTTCCAGAGAGTAACTTTTTGAAGATACTGGACGGGAAAACCGAAGACATTAAGCCCGCTCTGTCCGAAGCAAGTATAGGGACCAAAGAAGTACAGGAAGCCTACGCTAAAATGGTTGCTAAATACCAGGAAATGGATTACAAGGGAGCCCTTGAACTTAAGTTTGCAACGGATCGAAACTATTTAGGAAATAGCATGCAGCCTCGGTTCGAATTTTTGCAGGGACTGTGCAACATACGCTTAGGAAAAAAAGAGTTGGGTCTCAAGTTTCTCGATCAACTCATTGTAGATTACCCCAATACGTTGTCCGCAAAAAAAGCACAAGAAGTGTTAGATGCCAACAGGCGTCTCGAAAACCCGGTAGATAGTACTACCAAGAAATTAGATGATGATTGGGCTGTATATGATGGCAAAGAAGAGCTGTTTTACATCCTTTCTTTTGCAAAAGGAACCAACTCCAATATGATTAGAGCTGCTTTGAGTGATTATTCTAAGAAAGATTATGTTCTTGAAAAAGTAGAAGTTTCCAAGGCGCAGTCCTTTGGAAGCCAAGTGTTTGTATACATATCTGGCTTTAGTGAGCCTAAAGTAACCAAAGATTTTCTCAATCGATTAAAAACAAATGCAACCTTATTCAGCAGCAAAGGATTGTTTGAGTATGAACAAGCATGGATTAGTAAAACCAATCTTCAAAAGTTAGTCGTCAATCGCCAAATTCGGTCCTACATGAAATTTGCCAATATATAGGCCCTCATAATGCTGCAAAGGCAAACTTCTTTCGCCAAGAGCCCTCAATCCATAAAATCTAAAATGCCTAGGACTTATCTGAAAATCCCTGCGCTTCAATTGGAAAAACCTGATCCGCTTGGGTGACCATATTGTATGCTCCTGCCGATTCCGTGACATGACCAATCACCGTTAAGTCTGGATTGCCCTTTATTTTGTCAAAATGTTTTTGATCAATGGTCATCAATAACTCATAATCATCTCCGCCATTTAAGGCTACAATGCTCGGGTTTAAATTAAATTCCAAGGCCACATCTAAGGTTTGCGGATCAATAGGTAGCTTTTGTTCATAGATATTGAACCCCACCTTGCCAGCCGTTCCCATATGATTAATTTCACTGGCCACACCGTCGCTAATATCCATCATGCTGGTAGGGGTAATAGCTAAATCCTGCAATGTTTGAACCACATCTAAGCGAGCCAAAGGCCTTAATTGGCGTCCAACAATATAATCGTACTTCTCCAAATCTGGCTGCATATCCTTATGCTCCAAGAAAATCTTCTTTTCGCGCTCTAAAATTTGCAAACCCATATAAGCGCCGCCTAAATCACCCGTAGATACAAGTAGATCATTGGATTTTGCTCCTCCTCTATAGGTAATGGACTCCTTGTTTTTAGTAAATCCCGTGGCTGTCATACTCACTACCAAGCCACTTTGACTGCTGCCCGTGTCTCCACCAACAAGGTCTAAATTGTACTCCTTGCAAGCAATGAGAATACCTGCATATAATTCTTCAATGGCCTCCAAGGTAAAACGGCTGCTTAAGGCAATATTTACCAATAAGTGAGAGGGTATTACATTCATGGCCAGCACATCACTAATCGTAGCCACAACCATTTTATACCCCAAGTGTTTGAGCGGATGAAACGTTAAATCAAAATCAATGTTTTCAGCAAATATTTCACTGCTTTGAACACAGTATTCATCGCCAATTTGCACTACAGAAGCATCATCGCCCACGCCTGTTACAGTCGATTTTCTTTCTGTTTTTATATGTTGAGTGAGATGGTTAATTAAACCAAATTCTCCAAGTTCTGAAATAGGAGTCGTTTCCTTGTTTTGAAACATGGTGCAAAGTTAGTGAATTTTACAGCGAGCTTACCTCATAATGAAACTAAATAGATGATTCATTCATTTAAATAGTTTATATTAGGTAAGGAATGAAACTCTACGATTATTATAAACTCTTTAATCTGCCTTTAGGATCCTCCGAGAACTTGGTTAAAAAAGCGTACGATGAAATGATGTTTGAGTGGAGCGATAGACCTACAAAAAAATCGAGCATGGATCAATTAGAAAAGGTGCTAAACGAGGCCATGTTTGTATTGAGCAACCCGCCACGCAAAGAAGCCTACGATCGAGTTTTGCTTAAATACTACATCCAAAAAAGCAAGCGAGAAAACTATAAAAAGTACGGAACAAGTACCACTAATCCTTGGACGGAACTTGCGCCAAAGCAACAATCTGACGGGAAATATAAGCGTAAAAATAAAAAGGCGCTTGGCATGCCAAAACTTAAGGCAGCTGTTTTGATATCGCTGGCATGTCTGGCCCTGCTTGCCACCCTTTTTAGTTTTTTATTTCTTAAAGCATACAGCCCAGCAATCATGATTTCATTTGTATTTTTATTTGGTGCCTATGTGATCACAGGAATTTTTGGAATCCGCAACGTGTTCTATTACGTCCAAGTGCGCGAAAAAGTAAAGCCAAAATTATCTGCCGCTCGTTCTGTGGTTTATGCCAGTAGCCTCATTTATGTAGCCGTTCCTTTTATGCTTGTGCAAGGCTTAAGGGCATTGCCAAATATACTGCTCTCCAACACCAGCCCTACAGCGGTCCTTTCTCATATAGAAATAGAAGAGATGTGGGTGACCGCTAATTTCTCGACCGGAGAAGGAAAACAAAGGGTATCCATTGCCTATCCAGAAAAGTATACCAAGTCCAAAATGCGTGAAAAATGGGCCCAAGGAAAATTAGGCATTCAGTACCATCCCAAATTCTCTGCCATTGCCCGATGGACTATTTTAGATTGATCGGGTAATTATGATGGAATAATTTCATTTGCCTCATTAAAGAATAAATCACCGGGATAAAGCAATAAAACTATTTTTAATAAGCATCTTTATTTGATTTGGC
>JAURQA010000120.1 GCA_030836345.1 Bacteroidota bacterium | reverse complement strand
CATTAATTGCTGGAGCAGCTCAGCTTTTATTCATCTATAACTTTTTCTACAGCATCTTTAAAGGTCCTGTATCAGTCCAAAACCCTTGGCAGAGTAATACACTAGAATGGAGTTCTCCTGTAGAACGTATACACGGAAACTGGCCTGGAGCTATACCAGAGGTTTACAGAGGACCTCACGAGTACGCTCGTCCAGATAGAGAATCAGATTTCTTCCCTCAACACGAACCAGACGAATCAGCTCCAGAAGTATACGAGCCAAATAAAACCAAACCTGTACCAAAGAAAGAAGAAGAACCTTCAGCAGTATTCTTTAGTGCGATTAAAAAAGTCTTTGGTTTTAGATAAATCTTAAAAATTAATTAAAAAGGGCTTCAATGAAGCCCTTTTTTTATCTCCAATAGTTGTGTTAAAAGAGTATACAAGTTTTCAAAAAGTAGGCAGATTTACCATAATTTGTGTCTATCTGTTATTTTTATTGGGAGGCTTGGTACGTGCAACTGGAAGTGGAATGGGTTGCCCAGACTGGCCAAAATGCTTTGGTTTAATTATCCCGCCCACGTGCGAGTGTCAGCTAGAACCAGGATATAAAAATATATTTCTTAAAAAGCGTTTGTCAAAAGTAGAACGTATGGTTAAAACCTTACGTGCTTTTGGAATGGAAGAACGGGCAAATTCAATTGAAAACAACAAGCAAATATTAGAGCCAGAAGCATTTAATGCCCCCAGAGCATGGATTGAGTATATCAATCGAATCTTTGGTGTTTTGAGCGGATTATTTGCTCTGCTTATGCTCATCCTATCCTTCCGTTTCCTTAAGTCAAAAACAAAGGTCTTTGGGTGGACGTTAGTCGGCTTTATATTACTGTTAATAAATGCGTGGCTGGGATCTATTGTAGTGGCTACAAATCTTTTGCCTGGTATTGTAAGTGTTCATTACCTAGCTGCATTTTTATGCATATTTTCCTTTATTAAGGCCATTCATATAGATCGTAATTTTAAGAGTAATTTAGATTTTACGAACGTTTCAAAGGCATTGCTAAATATTTATTTTATACTCGCCTTTGGTGTGGTTCTGCTGGGAACATATTCTAGAGAACTCGCCGATATCCTTAAAAGCGAAGGAGCTCATATCTTAAATGGAGAGCTTAATTATTCAGCCATGGGTTTAGGCTTTGCTTTCCATAGGTACCTTCCATTTGTCCTATTATCTATTACCATTTATCTCTCTTTAAAGGTTACTGCTCAAGGCTTAAAACCGCGATTAATACTGCTAGTTGTGCTATTTATCATTGCTCAGCTTATTTTAGGAGCCATTAATATTAAATGGGTCTTACCCCCCTGGTCACAAACCCTTCATATTTTCTTTGGTAGTACATTACCCATACTTATATTTATACTTTTATTGCTTAACAAACAATGGCGCAATCAACCATAAAATCCATAATAAAACTCGTCAAATTTAGGCTCTCAGCATCCGTCGCTGGCAGCGCAATTTTTGGATACATTATTTCATGTAAGTGGAACGGTAATGGGTTTTTATCCTCTAATTTCGATTGGACTGTTATGTGGGGCGTTTTCCTTGGTGGTATGCTTCTTACCTTCGGTTCTAATGGATTAAACCAAGTGATTGAAAAAGAGAATGATGCCAAAATGAATAGAACCTCTGATAGACCCGTAGCAACGGGTGCCATGAGTCCCAAGTTTGCTCTTATTGTAAGTTGGTTAATGGCTCTATTGGGTATTATTATCCTTCAAGTTTTCACCACTTTTGCCGCTACATTCGCAGGTATTCTATCATTTTTTATTTATGTATTCCTGTACACCCCCTTAAAGCAAAATACGCCCTTGTCTGTTATGGTAGGTGCAATACCCGGAGCATTGCCTCCATTGATTGGTTACTTGGCTTTTACAGGTAAACTAGACTATCCAGGAACCCTTCTTTTCCTCGTTCAGTTCTTTTGGCAGTTCGCCCACTTTTGGGCCATTGCTTGGATTCTCCACGACGATTACCAGAAAGTGGGTTACTGGATGCTTCCAACCAAAAGTGGACGATCGAAGTCAAGTGCAAGTCAAATTTTAATCTACACCGTCATTCTTATTTTATCTAGCATGATGCCCGTTTACTTTGTATACAAAAACATTGATATGCAAAATGGAATAGGACAATTCGCCCTGGTAATATCTTTGGGAATAATGTTATTATTCTTTGCTTACAAACTATATCAAAACTTAGATGTTAAAAGTGCAAAGAGATTAATGTTTGCCAGTTTAATCTACAATCCACTTATTTACCTCACATATATAATTTTCTAAAATGACCAGTTCAAACACCCCAAAATTTAAACTAAAAAAAGAGCAGTACGATGTTGCTCCTGTGAGTTTTAATACAGCCATATTCATTATTGCCAGTTGCATGCTTTTTGCCGCCTTAATAAGCGCATATTTAGTTCATCAACCCGATGGGTTGGCAAAACAAACCTGGACTGTTTTTGAACTTCCTATGGCCTTTATGGCATCTACTATCATTGCTATTTTGAGCAGTGTGACAATTTATTTGGCTTATCTGTTTGCAAAAAAAGACGAGCTCAAGAAGAATAAATTATTTCTTATTTTAAGTCTTGCATTGGGTTTAGCTTTTTGTATTTCACAGTTCATGGGTTGGCAAGCGCTAACCGCCATGAACCTTACTTTTGTGAATCCCCGACCGGCAGATATTAGTGCCAGTTATATCTATGTTATTACAGCGCTTCATTTAATTCATGTATTCGGTGGTATTGTACTGTTAACAGTAACTTTAGTGCGATCGTTTCAGTTTAAAGTTCACAAAAAACAGATCACCTTAATGCAAGTATCACATACTTATTGGCATTTTGTCGGAATTTTGTGGTTTATGTTATATTTATTCATTTATTTCGCACAATAGAATCTATAAATGGCAAATCATTCTCAAACTCCAAACGCATTCGAAAACCAGACCATGTGGGCTGGGGGTCGTTCTCCGTTTAATGTGAGTTACGGAAAGTTGATGATGTGGATCTTTTTATTATCAGATGCATTCACATTCTCCTCTTTATTAGTTCAATACGGAGCCCAGCGCTTTAGTAATGTAGTTTCTCCAGTAACAACTGAGTGGCCAGATCCCGCAAGTATTTTTAATCATTTCCCATTCATGCATGGGCTTCACTTACCCCTATTATTTGTGAGTGTAATGACCTTCATACTTATTGCCAGTTCTGTAACTATGGTTCTAGCAGTTGAAGCAGGTCATCGAAAAAGTAAGAAAGAAGTTGTTCGTTACATGGTGTATACCATTATTGGTGGAGCCGCCTTCCTTGGATGTCAGGCATGGGAGTGGGTAACTTTCATTCACGAAGGAGCAAGATTGGATAGCAATACGTTTGGAATTACAGCACAAGGAAAAGAGCATTTAGGAAAGTTATCTTTTGGTGACCATTTTGAATGGATGCTGGGAGATCGAACGAATGGTCCTGTACCTTTTGCGGCCTTATTTTTCATAGTAACTGGATTTCACGGATTTCATGTATTTAGTGGAGTGGTAATAAACGTGGTAGTAACCATTATGGCCTATAAAGGTGTTTTTGAAAAACGTGGACATTACGAAATGATTGAAAAAGCAGGTCTTTACTGGCACTTTGTAGACCTCGTGTGGGTTTTTGTATTTACCTTCTTCTATTTAATTTAACGATAATAAAACAGCAATATGGAATTTTATAATAAACCAGGCGAATATGACGCCATAAATTATATACCACCAGGAGAAAGCCATGGAACGAAAGAACTTTGGAAGACCTTTTGGATTCTATTGGGAATTACGATTTTTGATTTCATTATTTACTTCGCTATGGATCCAGGAGGATGGAGAAATTTCATTTTTATCTTCTTTGGTCTAGTAAAAGCTTATTTTATTGTAGGAGCATTCATGCACATGAAATACGAAAAAATCACCTTGGCCTTAATTATTCTAGTGCCAGTAGTTTTTATTTTTGGATTAATAGCAGGCCTTCTCTATGAAGGAAATGCCATTACTTGGGCTAAATGGTAAACAAAAGCTCAAATACTAACATCTTGAAAAAATGGGCCGCTTTTGCGGCCTTAATTATTTTACCTGCCATAGGTATTTATTTTATTGCAAAAGCACAATGGGTCCATGAGCCGCTGCTTTATTACTCCCAAGGCTATTCCGGCGAGGATAAAACACAGACCCATACCGTCAATGATATCGTTCTTCAGGACCATCATGGCAAATCGGTAAGTATGGATAGCTTTGAGTCATCTATTCTTGTGGCAAACATTTTCTTTGCAAGTTGCCCTCAAGTGTGCCCAGAAATGAACAAACAAGTTCAATCCGTGGCAGAGCTCTTTGTAGAAAATCCAGATGTACGGTTCCTAACAGTGACCATAGATCCAGAAAGAGATAGTATTCCAGAATTAAAAAAAGTAGCCGACTATTTTAATGCCGACGTGTACAAAAGACAATTCTGTACAGGAAGTAAAAGTGAAATATACGATTGGGCTATTAATGACCTAATGCTTGCCGCCGAATCCTCACCAACCGATGATTTTATTCATGACGACAAAATAGTTCTCATAGATAAAGAAGGCCACATTAGAGGAATCTTACCAACCAGAGCTAAAACAAAAGCACAGCGTTTAGAGTTAATTAAACGAATACAAGACGACATAGATAATTTAGTATATGAGTACCGAAAAAAAGAGTTGGATAAGCGATAAGAATTTTTTCTGGCTAACCGTAGGTATAACGGCAGGAGTCATCAGCATTGTGGTCTTGTTAAAATTTCTACCCGATGCCTTTAGACCAAATTTTGAGTTTGCAAAGCACTTGCCCCTGGCAAACGCTATCATAAACACAACAGTAGGCGTTTTTATCCTTTTTGGCTACCGTGCTATACGGTTTGGTAAAAACAAAGCAGCCCATCAAAAATGGATGCTCGCAGCATTTATTTTATCCGCTTTATTCCTGCTAAGCTATGTAGTTAAAGGAATGGTGCTGCCCGAAACCAAATACGGAGGCGAAGGCGCCTTGAAATACGCCTATTTCTTCATTCTAATAAGCCATATTTTGCTCGCCGCCATTATTCTTCCTATGGTACTTTATACCCTTTACTTTGCCTCTCAAGGCAATTATGTAAAACATAAGAAAATTGCACGTATCACTTTTCCTATTTGGATGTATGTAGCCATTACCGGCCCATTGGTTTATTTACTAATTTCCCCTTATTATAACTTTTAAAAAGAGTAACTTTGTACTATGAAAAAAGTAATTTTAATTACATTCTTCGCAATCAGTGCGGTGGGTACTATTCAGGCTCAATGCCCCATGTGTAAAACAGCACTGGAAAGCAATAGAGATGGAGCAGTAACAAAACCTACCGTTGGAAACGGAATAAATAAAGCCATTCTTTTCTTAATGAGTATGCCATATGTATTACTCGGAGGAGCTGGAGCTGCTTATTACTACAAAAGAAAAAACAAATGAGGCTAAAACATCCACGCCCCAAGTGGATGAGTTTCTTTCTTGAAAAATGTCCCAGATGTGGCAAGGGGCCAGTTTTTTTATATTCCGTATTTCATATTTTTAAATTTACCGAAACCCATTCGCATTGTTCCAAATGTGAACTAAACTATGAGCCAGAAACGGGATTTTTCTTTGGCGCCATGTATTGGAGTTATGCCATGCTTGTTGGATTAGCGGTAATTACAGCTATTTCAGGCACATACTTAGGTTTAGGAGAAATGCTGTATTGGGGAATTCCCTCACTCATTGTGGTTTTGCTACCTTGGATATTTCGGTACAGTCGCATGCTTATGCTTTACGTCGTATATCCAATTATGCATAAGAATAGATTTGAAAAAAAAGACATTAAAGATTAGAATTAAATTCACTCTAACCTCTCCATAAACTGGAGAACAGTGAAATAACGAGGGCCACAATAAGGAGATCTACTCCAATCAAAAACCCTATATCATTGTAAACCGAAGGAACTAAAACCGGATTTAAACATTTAATGGTTCCTCTAGACCCAATAAGTATAAGAGGAATAGCTGCAGGAAGGCTCAAAACAGGAAATACAACCATTCCCCAAGCCGATTTGCTCGAAAGAGCACTGGTAAAAGTAAAAATAGTTCCCAAGCCAATCGAAACCAAAAGCATTAAGCCCGTAAAAACGCGCGTATGTTCCAATGGCCAATCATTTAAGAAAATAAAAACAGCCAAGGCCCAAACGCACATAAGAATGGAGATTATCCAGGAATAGATCAGTTTACCCCAAATAATAGTTCCCGCATAAGCCAATTGATAGATATATAACCAACGGCCACGGTCTTGATTTAAAAAAGCCTTACTTACCGCCAGTTGTGTTCCAATGACAGAGCAAAATAGCAAGAGAACAATCCAGGACTTTCCGCCCATAGTAGGGTGAGCTATAAAAGCAATGTATCCCAAAATAACCATTTGTAAAAAGCCACTCAAAAGCATTCCAGGGTTTTTAAGATCATATTTAATCTCAAATGAAATCCACGATATAAGATGAGTATAGTTTTTCAAATTAAACCTCTTTTTGAACTATTTTTGCCAAACGCAACGCAAAAATACGTTATAAACAATGTCAAATCACATCGATCATTTAAGCCCTTCAGAAAAAGAACTTGTTAGGCTATCACCTCTTTATGTTTCAGCATTAATAGCTGGTGCAGACGGAGATTTTAGTTCAGATGAAAAACAAAGAACATTTGAATTGGTCCATATCAAAA
This sequence comes from Bacteroidota bacterium, assembly GCA_030836345.1. GTDB lineage: Bacteria > Bacteroidota > Bacteroidia > NS11-12g > UBA955 > CALKCM01. Next base: position 5,796 of record JAURQA010000120.1, on the reverse strand, counting down.
CCTTTAGCGAAAAGTTTGGATTGAAAGATTTGTACTCCTCCTTAGATGCTCATGTCGAAGAAGACTTACGCAAGTTAATTGCTCAACTTCCCAAAGCACAAGCCGATAGAAATAACTTTTTAGTCGCAAAAATTGAAGCCTTAAATCCAGTATTACAAAAAATAGAATTTGCTTATTCCCACCGCTTATATAAGAGTTTGAAAGAGTTTGCCCATTATATAGCCAATGCAGATGGGGGCTTTTGGAGCATGGGTAGCGTAAGTAAAGCAGAAGAAGAGTTCTTGCCTTTAGATATGCTTAACGAACCACAAAAAGCAGAATAGTTAATGAAAAAAACCATTTCAAAAATACTCATAGCAAACAGAGGCGAAATAGCCATACGTGTTATGCGCACTTGTCGCGAGATGGGGATTAAATCAGTAGCTGTTTATAGCGATGCAGATAGAAATGCAGTACACACCAGTTATGCCGATGAAGCCATTGCTCTGGGTGGCAATACCAGTGCCGAAAGTTATTTAAAGGGAGATAAGATTATAGCGATAGCCAAGTCCGTTGGAGCCGATGCAATACACCCTGGATATGGATTTTTGAGTGAAAATGCAGATTTTGCTCGAAACTTAAGTGAAAATGGCATTATACTCATTGGTCCATCGCCCGAAAGCATGGAAGTAATGGGCAGTAAAATAGCCAGTAAACAAGCCGTAGAAAAATTTGGAGTGCCCTTGGTTCCGGGAATAAATGAGGCCATCACGGATAAAAACAGTGCTTTAGAAATCGCAAAAGAAGTTGGATTTCCTGTTTTGGTAAAGGCCAGTGCCGGTGGCGGTGGTAAAGGCATGAGAATTGTTAATCAAGCCAACGATTTTTTTGAAGCATTAGAAACCGCGCAAAACGAAGCTCGAAGTAGCTTTGGAGATGATGCCATTTTTATTGAAAAGTTTGTTGAGAAACCTCGACATATCGAATTTCAAATTCTAGCAGATAACCACGGAAATGTCATTCATTTGATGGAACGAGAATGCAGTATTCAACGGCGTCATCAAAAATTGGTAGAGGAAGCCCCTTGCCCTATCATGACCGAAGATCTCCGAGAAAAAATGGGGGAGGCCGCTGTAAATGTCGCAAAAGCCTGCAATTATTCAGGTGCTGGAACCGTTGAGTTTTTGGTAGGAGCTACCGGCGATTTTTACTTCTTAGAGATGAATACCAGGCTTCAAGTAGAACATCCCGTAACCGAGCTAATAACCAATTTAGATATAGTAAAAGAACAGATACAAGTGGCTCAAAATGAACGGCTAAATATCAGTCAGGAAGAGGTAACCATCAACGGACATGCCTTTGAGTTAAGAGTATGTGCCGAGGACCCCTACAATAATTTTTTACCTAACATTGGAAAAATTAGGACATATTCCCTCCCGCAAGGACCAGGAGTTAGGGTAGATGATTGTGTAGAATCCAATATGGAAATACCCATTTACTACGATAATATGATTGCTAAGCTTATTGTTCATGCGCCTAGCAGAGAGCAGGCTGTTCAACGCATGCTCAGAGCCATTAGCGAGTATAAAATTACGGGAATTCAAACAACATTAGAGTTTGGAACTTTCGTATTCAAACACCCTCAATTTCTATCTGGAGAATTTGATACCAATTTTATTGCAAATTATTTTAAGGGAGAAGAGCCCGTAGACTCATTTGAAGAGGAAGAGTTATTAGCCCTATCAATGGTTGCTGCTAATCTTAAAAGTTCCTCCAATGCGCCAAATAATTCAAACCAAACAAAATCTTCTTGGGTAAAAAGAAGAGCATTGAGATAAGGAGAGATATGGCGGTCACAAAAATTTATATCGCCGATGATTTTCATGCATCTCTTTTGATTGGGCTTGATTTAATTGGAATAGAATATATTTATCATCCAGAAGCCACCAGAGAAACAATTATTGAAAACCTAAACGGCAGTGCAAATGCCCTGCTTTTGAGAAGTAAAATTACCGTAGATGAAGCGTTTTTGGCAGAAATCAGCTCCCTAGAATTCATAGGGAGAGGTGGAGCAGGTATGGACAATATTGACCAAGAGGCCTGTAAGCAAAAAGGCATTCTCTGTTTTAATGCGGGTGAGGCAAATGCCATAGCTGTAGCTGAGCACTCCTTAGGAGTGCTTCTCTCTTTAATCCGGAATATTACCAGTGCGCATTCAGAAGTCCGAAAAAAAATTTGGCAAAGAGAGCAGAATAGAGGCGTAGAGCTTGCAAGTCTTAAGGTAGGAATTATAGGTTTTGGAAATACAGGTTCTTATTTTGGCCATGTGCTATCATCTTTGGGTAGTACAGTTCTTGCCTATGATAAATATAAAAAAGGCTATGGGAAAGGGAGTGTTATAGAGTGTGAACTTAACGAGCTATTTGAAAATGCCGATGTAATCAGCCTCCATATACCTTTAAATAATGATACGAGGCAATGGATAAATAGCGATTTTATCCGAAAGTTCAAAAAACCTATTTTTTTAATGAATATGAGCCGTGGAGGAATTGTTTGTTTTAAATCTGTCATGGAGGAGTTAGAAAAATGTAAAATACGGGGCTTTGGGACCGATGTTTTAGAAAATGAGAATCTACAGACACTTACGCCAGAGCAGACATCTATATTCGAATTAGCTGCATCAAAGAATAAGGTGATTTTTACTCCGCACATCGCAGGTTGGACCAAAGAAAGTTACCGGAAAATTTCAGAGGTTTTGCTCAAGAAAATTAAAAAATATGTTTGATCTGAATTAAAAAGGGATATGATATGAAGAGAGATTATAAATTTAAACTTTGTCCAGATGAGTTTTGGTTTCAAAAAAAGAGTGAAAAGTTGCCATTTCTTCTTGATTTTAAGTTGCATTTAAGCCCGAAAAGAGGTAAAATTGCTCCTTGGTTCGATGAGAAGTTGTTTTTCACGGATAAACGGAAGAATATTATGATAAATAAAAGTACTCTATTAAGAATTTTAAGTGTCCTCCTGTTTGTAGGGTTTGGTAGCTTAAAAGCTCAACAATTTGCAGAATTAAAAGTGGTTGTTACTACAGAAGATGGCAAGCCCTTTAAAGGAGCATCGGTTCTTGCGAAGCAAGGAGGTATAGAGCGTGACGCTGGAACTTCAAACTCAGATGGAAATGTTTATTTTACTACATTAATACCGGGGGTATATGACATTATTGTAAATGCAGAAGGTTTTGCCCAAAGAGAGGAAAGTGGAAGAAATCTTACGACAGGTTTGAATAATGATGCAAGTTTTATTTTATCAAAAACCAAGGATTTTCAGATTATTAAAATTCAAGCCAAGAAAAGTGTGACGAACTTAAATGAAAATAAAAATGAAATAAGTGGAGATCGTGCAATTATTAGTGGAGCTAGAGGAATTGGTGCAGTGTCTAGAACAAATGCAGCTATCAATACAGCTAATGGTGCGACCAGTGTTAGGGGTTCCCGAACGGATGCTTCGGGTACATATGTCGATGGAATGAGAGCTATCGGAGGTGGAGCCATACCATCACTAGGTGTTCAATCAATAGCCGTTCAAGTAGGAGGTATTCCTGCACAGTATGGAGATTTAACTGGAGGAGCTTTTACATACACAACTAAGGGTGTTACGGGTAAATTTAGAGGAGCAGCTGAAGCCATCACTAGTACAGGCTTAGATCCTTATGGCTATAACACCATCGAAGGTTTCTTTTCAGGACCTCTTTGGAAAAAGAAGTACGAAGGAACCAATAGTGCAGGGAAAAGAGTAACTAAAGAATATGTAAAGTTAGGATTCACATTGAATGGAAATATTGGTTATTTTAAAGATGCCAACCCCACCCGCACGGGAGTATATGTTGTGAAAGAAGATAAGTTAAATGAGTTAGAAGAAAATCCGTTAACTATTACACCACAGGGATTTGTTCATAATGCATCTTTCTTGACATCTGATGATATAGAAAATGTGAAAGCTCGACCAAACTCAGCCTTAGGTTCGGGTAACTTCATAGGTAAATTAGAGTTCAAGCCAAACAACAATATTAACCTTACAGGGTATGCAAGTTATTACTATACATCACGTAGAAATAATTCCAATTCATTAATGAACTTTAATAATAATGGACGGTCTGATAATCAAACAATCCGTTCATATTTAAAATTCACACAGAAATTTAAGACAGATCCAGAAAGTAGTTTGAAGGATGCCTTTTACACCGTAAGAGCAGAATATCAAAATGCATCATCTAAAGGAAGAGATGCCACCCATCTCGATAATATATTTAATTATGGATATGTTGGAAAATTCTCGCGATATCAAACCGAGAGATATGCTTATGATAACTATGACTCCAGACAAAACCCAAATAGAAAGCCCACACGCGTGGTTGATCAGAACGGGAATGTAGTTGAGCTAACAAATGCATGGTATCAAGAAGGGTTTATAGATACTTTAATGACCTTTCAAGCAAGTGATTTAAATCCCCTAAGAGCAAAATATACCCAAAATGTTTATGACTTCTTTAACGAAAGAGGCGGAAGAATAACCAACCCTACCGTTGTTCAGGTAAACCAAGGTTTGTTAAATGGATTTAATCCAAATAATGTGTATTCGTTATGGGGAACACCCGGTGGTATTACATCTGGTTTTAACAAGAGTCAGACAGAACGATATAGCTTATTTGCCTTAGGTCAAATGAAATATCAGCCCAAGCGTTTGGAAGGTGGAGACGAGAGAACTCCGCATGACCTGCAAGCAGGATTATATTACGAACAGCAGTTCTCAAGAGCCTATGGATTAGGGGCTAATGGCCTTTGGGTTTTAATGAATCAATTGGCGAACAACCATATTGGTGAACTAGATAAAACAAGTGCAATCTTAAACTATGATGCCAATGGCGTTTTTGGTGATACAGTGCGTTACAATCGATTAATTAATTATTCAGAACAAAGTGCCTTTGATCGCAACCTAAGAAACTCATTAATAGCTGATGGAGCACGAGATGTATATGGAAATGAATACAATGAAAGTTCGTTTATTGACGTAAATTCCTTAGACCCTTCTACCTTTAAAGTCGACTACTTTTCAGCAGATGAATTATTAAATAATGGAAATAGCTATGTGAGTTATTATGGATACGATCATCTTGGAAACAAAGTGAATGGGAAACCAGATATTGACGCATTCTTAAAAGATCCAGCAAAAAGAACCATTGGAGCATTTCAACCAGTATACATTGCGGCATGGTTGCAAGATCAAGTTAAATTCAGAAATTTAGTATTTAGAGGCGGGGTTCGTATGGAAAGATATGATGCCAACCAATTAGTTATAAAAGATCCGTACAGTTTATATCCTGTTAAAACAGCAGGTGAAGTAAAAGACATCAATGGTTTAAATATTGACCATCCGTCAAATATTGGAAACGACTATAAAGTTTATGTCAATAATATAGACAACCCTACAAAAGTAATTGGTTATCGAAATGGAGATAACTGGTTTAATGCAGATGGTTCAGAGCAAAAAAATCCTGAGTTTTTAGCCAACCAAACCAACAATGGTAGAATTGCTCCTTTCCTAGTAAATCCAAAACAAGATGATATAACCAAAGAAACATTTGAAGATTTTACCCCAGTGATAAATATATTGCCACGTTTATGGTTCTCATTTCCATTGGTTCCAAATGAAAAGTCTTTTTATGTATCCTATGATGTACTGGCACAAAGACCGAATCAAGGAGCATCATTCTTGACTATTGATGAGGTTTTTTATCTTAAGAATCGTCAAGGAAGAACCATT
>JAURQA010000119.1 GCA_030836345.1 Bacteroidota bacterium | reverse complement strand
AATGCAAAAATTAAAGGAATAACAATTGAAAATGATGTTCCTATTGATTTTATAATTGGAGTGTATGTTTTATGATCAATTCCAAGGGTATGAAACGCGCTCCAGAAGCCATGCAATAAATGATAGGCTAGCGATATGCATCCCAAAACATAAATCACAACTACCCATGGATTTTCGAACACTTCTAACATCTCTTGAAAAAGCGTTTCGTCTCCACTTGTAATGTGATCAGTAAATCTACTTACCACCCAAAAATGTTTTAAGTGCAATACGAGAAAAATTAAGATTAGGGTACCCAAGAGTCCCATGCTGCGGCTATACCATTTACTGTTTTCATTCCCGCTCGCTTTATCATACTTTGCTTTTCTCTTCTTTGAGTTCGTTAGCCATAAGTAAAGGCCTTGAAAAACATGCCATAATAAACCAAGAAATAGCCCTATTTCTGCCACTCTAATAAAGAAGTTTTCACTCATGAAATCTGCAGCGGCATTGAAAGTTTCACCACCGTCATTCACAAAGACACAGGCATTTATACCACAATGCACCAATAAAAAGGAAACCAGGAATAACCCTGTAGCTCCCATCACTAACTTTCGTCCGATACTGCTAGTGAATAGAAATGAAAGAAATTTCATATATAATTAACTATTTTAACTTTTAAATGTTTGTGCAAAATTATAATTTTAATAACAAATCTTTATAGGCTGCAACTGTATACTTCTTACAATTGATTAACATCTCTCGAATACACCCAATGAAACAATGATCATTCCATTGAAAAACAGCAATTTACGTATACAATATACAATAAAAATAAATAGCAAATCACAAAAAAAGGCTCACAAATCATGTGAACCTTTTAAACTTCTTTAAAGTGAGACCTATTTTGCAGTCAACTTTAATTTTCTTCGCGTCTTTTTAACTGGCTTTGGAGCTTCTTCCTCTTCCAAACCTGTGATCGTTTTGTCAACTAAAATTCGACCGCAACTTTCACAATCAATAATTTGAAAATGTGCTCTTACATCACTTTTTCGCTGAGGTGGGATATTGGAGAAACACCCTCCACAAGCACCACGTACAATTGGCGCAACAGCTACACCATTAACCATGCTTTCTCTAATTCGAGTATAAGCTCTAGCTAAACGCTCTTCAACCTTGGTTAATGCTTTATCTCTATCCTTCTCTAACTTAACTTTTTCTTCAGCACTTTCTTTCTCAATTTCAACAAGCTCATTTTTCTTAAATTTAAGATCCTTTCCCTTCACATCCATCTTCTCCTGAGTTGCATCAATTAACTCTTGCTTCATTTCCTTTTGTTTGGTCGTGTCGCGGATTGCTTTTTCCGCAGCCATAATTTCTAGCCCAGCAATCTCCTTTTCTTTTTCAAGCGCTTCAAACTCTCTATTGTTCTTAATATTTTCTAATTGAGATTCATACTTCTCAATAAGCTTCTGAAAATCTTGAATTGAGTTTTTCTTGGAGGAGATATCCGAATTACATTGCTCAATATCGGAATTGATATTGTCAAACCGCGTTTGTAGTCCGGCAATCTCATCCTCTAAATCTGCAACTTCCATAGGCAAGTCACCTAACAGAATATTAATTTCATTGATTTTTGTATCAATGGATTGAACTGCCCAAAGTTCTTTTAATTTACTGGTTACGCTTACGTCCATAATTTTCTTATTTTGTATAGTACTTTATCGGGTTTGTATTTGTTTCCGAAAAAAGGGTTGCAAAATTAGGGAATTTATCCGACAAAACCTTAGCAAAAATCTCTGTGGTATATTTTTCACTTTCGTAGTGACCAATATCACAAATCATCATACTCTTTTCTGCAGAGAAAAACTCATGGTACTTCATATCAGATGTGATAAAAGCATCTGCTCCGGCGGCCATGGCCTTTTTTACTAAAAAACTTCCTGCACCTCCACATAAGGCTATTTTTTTTATATTTTTAGAAATTGGAACATATTTCACCACTTCGCATTGCATGGTCTTTTTTAGATACTCCAAAAAGTCATTGGGATCCATTTCCTCAGCCAGCTCTCCAATCAAACCGCTGCCCATCTCCCATTGATTCTGAACAGCAATAATATCGTAAGCTACCTCCTCATATGGGTGCGCCTGAATCATGGATTTTAATACTTTATTTACATCTTTATTCTGGCAAAGCACTTCCAATTTTACCTCGCTCTCCTCATGGATTTTTCCTATTTGGCCCATGCTTGGATTGGCTCCGTCCAGCGCCCTAAAGGTACCAACCCCGCCGACACGAAAGCTACAGAAATCATAATTTCCCAGTTGTCCTGCACCTTCTTGATGAATGGCCGCTTGGATTTCTGCTAAATTCAATTCGGGCAAATAGGTGATAATTTTACTAAGAGTAGCTGATTTCTTTAACAGGATGCGCGCATTCGTTAAGCCTAATTTCTCTGCAATTTTATCGTTTACACCATATCTTATATTGTCTAAATTCGTATGGCATGCATACAGGGAAATTTTGTTCTTTATGGCAGCAATAACCGCCTGTTCGATATGGTTTTTACCCGTAAGTGATTTCAGCCCAGAAAACACAATGGGGTGGTGAGACACAATCATCTGGCACTTTTTTGCAATGGCTTCCTCAACCACTTCTATTGTACAATCTATGCTCAAAAGACAGGACTTAACCTCCTGATGGCGATCTCCAACTAAAAGGCCCGAATTATCATAGGCCTCTTGATAATTGAGTGGAGCAAACTCCTCTAACGCATTTGAAATATCACCAACGGTTACTCTCATGATTGCAAAAATAATGGGAATTTATAGAAGCACATTAGGAATCTGTGAAGAATATCCGAAATTTGCCTTATGAAAATACTAAACAAAACACCTTTTAGAGCAGCTATTGGCATAGTTATGATGAGTCTCGTGGGCGCCTGCGCTCAACCTTTGGAAAACATGGAAGCTCATGCTTTTTCAAAAGCGATAGAAGGAAAAGGAAGCAGTATTACTCTTTTGGACGTAAGAACACCAGAAGAATATCAAAGACAAAGAATTGCAGGAGCCATCAACTTTAATGTGGCAAGCCCTGATTTTAAATCTAAAATACAAACATTGGATACTCTAAAGCCAGTATATGTCTATTGCTTAAGTGGTGGGCGCAGCTCAAAAGCGGCTAAAAAATTAAAAAAAGCAGGATTTACGGTCTTTAATTTAAAAGGAGGTATCAGTGCTTGGAAAACAGCTGGTCTCCCAATAAAGGAAGGGAATAGAGGAGAGCTAGACCCAGAAATAACAATCGAACAGTATACTTATGCTACGGGCTTGGCAAAACCCACCTTAGTGCAGTTCTATGCTCCATGGTGCGGTCCTTGCAAAAAAATGAAAGCCTTTTGGCCCAACCTCCAATCAGAATTTATGGGAACGGCTCAATTTCTTCAGCTTGATTTTGAGAAAAATGAACCCTTAGCTAGACACTTTGGAGTGACGAATGTCCCTTGGCTTATATTATATAAAAATGGCGAAAAGGTTTGGGAAGCAAACAAAGGAACCTCTAAAGATGAGTTGAGTAAACAAATCAAAGAGCACTTGTAACATGTTTGAATTTCACGGAGATAAAAAACGTTATTTTGAATTAACTCGAAAGGTTACAGAAGAGTATATCTATCCTTATTTGGAGAGCAATGCAGCAATAAAACCACACATGAAAGTTCTCGAAATTGGATGTGGCGAAGCTGGCGTTTTGAAACACTTCGCATCAATGGGACATGAAGTTTTTGGAATTGAATTAGAAGAGAGTAGAATTGAATTGGCTAAGGGCTTTTTAGCCGATGAAGTAGACCAGGGGATCGCTCGTTTTTTAAATAAAGATATTTACGATGTCGATGTTTTGAAAGACATTGGACACACTTTTGATTTAATTATTTTAAAAGATGTGATAGAACATATTCCAAATCAAGAGAAATTTATACCTGAAATGCAAAGGTACCTTGCGTCTGGTGGCTTCGTATTTATGGCATTTCCTCCATGGCAAATGCCCTTTGGAGGCCATCAGCAAGTTTTGCAAAGTAAGTGGGCCAGTCGCCTACCATACTCTCACCTGCTTCCCGGCAGGCTTTACCCTGCATTTTTAAAATTATGTGGCGTTCGACCAGCCGCTATTAATACAATGCTAGATATCAAAAAAACTGGCATCAGTATTGAACGTTTTGAGCGAATTCATGAAAAAAATCAATATGCCATTCATCACCGCCAACTGTATCTTTTTAACCCTATTTATAAGTACAAGTTTGGCATCAAACCAAGAAAACAGGCATGGTTAATAACACATTTGCCATACGTACGCAATTATTTTGTTATGGGGGCTTATTACATTGTGAAACAAAACTAATTCTGCAATAATTCCGCAAACATCTTCTCGGAAAACATTCATTTATCAATATGTTTTCAAAGCCTGCAATTGAAGGATTTACATATTAAAAAAAAACACAATAATTCAGGCTTTTTGTTCGTTCAGATAATCAGAGTTAAATTATGTATATTTGCACGTCTAATATGAGGAAGACATACGTAAAAATTATAGCTTTATGTGTTTTTTTACACACCGGGTCCCTGTTTTCGCAACAGAAAAAGATATCTAAACGCAAGCCGTTGGAAATAGGTATAATGGTCGGTGCTAGTCACTATATTGGAGACTTAACGAAAGGAATAGACTTTCAAGAAACCAACCCAGCTGCAGGAATTATTTGCAGGTACCACATCACAGATTACATTACCCTAAGAGGTTCAGCATGGTTTGGGCAAATTAGTGGCGACGATAAAAACTATGATGATGAAGAGTTTAGAAAAAATAGAAATCTTAGTTTTAAGTCAAATATTTTTGAGTTTTCTGGAACAGTTGAATGGAATATTTTAGGGTTTGAAGAAACAACCAAAGCACGGCCGTTTTCTCCCTACCTTTTTGCAGGCTTTGGAGTTTACAAATACAATCCAAAAGCTCAGTTTAAATACATGCCTAATGTAATTTTGCCTAGTTCTGGACTCCCCATACACCCCGCGGAGCTAGAAGAGTTTGATGGGAAATGGTTTGAACTTCAGCCAATGGCCACAGAAGGTCAAGAGAGCACGCAGTACAACGATAGAAAAAGATACGCGCTAACCCAGCTTTCCCTGCCAATTGGAATGGGCTTGAAAAAGCAAATTAGTGACAAATGGGCTCTGGGCTTTGAGGCGGGAGTTCGACTCACCTATAATGATTACATAGATGATGTAAGTAAAACCTATGCGGGAGATCAAATTGTAGGTTCCAATAGTAAAATTCAAGCAGCTGTTCTTGCGGATAGAACCATAGAATTAGGAAGAGACTACAATGCGCCAAAAGCAGCCCGTGGCACTTCTACAGCACCTGATATGTATATGTTTACTGGAATAACTCTTACGCGGAAATTAGGAGGAGGAAAAACGAAGTGTTTCCAATTCTAAGAAAATCTTTATTTTTAGTTACGGTCCTTTCTTTTTATTCCATTGCTCATGGGCAAAGATTAAAAGGGTTTTACCAGGGGTATAATGAATGGGGAATTGTTGCAGGAGTAAGTAATTACTATGGTGATTTATCACATAATTATAACCTAAAACAAACCCAACCCTCGGCTGGTATAACCTACAAATACAATAGAAATGGTTATTTCTCATACCGCTTTGGCTTGAGTTATTTAAAAGTGGGTGGTACAGACGAAGGGCATAAAGTTTATGATCAACGAAACCTCAGTTTTCAAACACCTATTATTGAGCTAGGCGGAAACATCGAATTCAACTTCAAACGATTTGGTACAAGTGTAAATGATGCAAAAGGAACCGTTTACGTTTTTACAGGCTTAAATGCATTCTACTTTAATCCCACCCGATTGGAGGATAAGGATATTAAATTAAGACGACTCAGAACCGAAGGAACAAAAACCTACAGCACCATACAACCTTCTATACCATTGGGTATTGGATATAAACGTATGTTTAGACAGCGACGGCACAAAGGGGCCTGGATTATCGGCGTTGAGGCGAATTGGCGAAAAACGTTCACAGATAAATTAGATGATGTAGATGACAGCTATATGGATTATAAAGATCAAGTAAATTCTTTTGGTCAAGGGAATGCAGATTATGGACACCCAGAAACCTTAAAAGGAATTGATCCGTTTCCAGCCGGAACCATGCGCGGAGATACTCATCTAAAAGATTGGTATTATTTCATTGGCCTTAGCCTTAGTTACCGTTTTACACCTTTTATTTGCACCAGATTTAATTAACACCTAATTGTCCAAATTGAGCAGCACTTTAGACCAAATAAAACTCGATAAAATTCCTAACCATGTAGCTATTATCATGGACGGAAACGGGAGGTGGGCTGAGAAGCAAGGTCAAATGAGAATTATGGGGCACCACGAAGGGGTAAATAGTGTGCATGAAGTGACCGAAGCAGCCACACGTTTAGACATTAAATATCTCACTCTGTATACCTTTAGTACTGAAAATTGGAATAGGCCTAAAGAGGAAATAGACGCTCTAATGGAGTTGCTGGTGTTAAGCATAAAGAACGAAACACCCACTTTGATGAAAAATGGTATTCGCTTACAAACCATCGGAGACTTAAACCAACTGCCATCTAAGTGCAAACAGCAGCTTGTTGAAACAGTAAATCAAACGAAAAACAATTCAAACGTAACGTTAATTCTGGCTATTAGCTATAGTGGACGCTGGGACATCCTTCAAGCAACAAAAAAAATTGCAGAGAAAGTAAAAGCTGGAGAAATTAATCCCGATATGATTGATGAAAGCACCCTCAATAAGGCTCTAAACACCGGTCAATTCCCAAATCCAGATTTGTTAATACGCACCAGCGGAGAATATAGAATAAGCAATTTTCTACTTTGGGAAATTGCGTATAGCGAAATCCACTTTACAGAAACTCTTTGGCCTGACTTTAAAAAGGATGATTTTTACAAGGCTATTTTAGATTATCAAGGAAGGAAACGAAGGTTTGGAAAAACAGCCGAGCAGGTTTAAATAATGAGAGGATTACTATTTGTCATACAGTTTTTGCTTTTGGGCTCGGCAGCAGCACAATTTAAAGACAGTGGAAAGTCAAAACCCTATGGAACCTATCCCTATAACTTCGAGTCTCCTCAAAAATATCGAGTGAAAGATATATTGGTAGAAGAATCCAATGGGAAACCCATTCAAAAAGCATTGGTTGTTTTATACTCTGGCTTAAGCAAAAATCAATACATTAAATTACCAGGAACCGATATAAGCAAAGCCATCGAAAATCTTTGGGCTCAACATACCTATTCTAATGTTCAAATTTTCTTAAAAGAAGTAAAACCCGGAGAAATCATCTTAAATATTGTGGTTACAGAACAAACCCGAGTAGCAAGGTATGGCTTTTGGGGCGTTCGCAACGGAGAAAAAAAAACCCTCAAGGAACTGGTTAGTTTAAAAAAGGGAAAATACATTACTCCCAACCTTTTAAACGTAACCCGATATAAAATTCTAAATCATTACAAAGAAAAGGGCTATTATTATGTGGATGTTAATGTAAAAAGAAGACCCGATACTTCCGAAGGATATGAAATACTGGATATCAACATAAATAAAGGAAGCAAGGTGAAACTCTATGATATTATTATTTCAGGAAATCAAGACATTTCTGATAAGACCCTTCGTAAAAGCGTAAAAAAGTTAAAGCGTAAAAAAAGAAAAATAATACCTTTTGTAACCAGTAAGTACAGCAGCGAAGCATGGAAAATTGAAAAGAAAAATATTCTTGGAAAATATTTAATCGAGGGATATCGCGATGCTAAGATTTTAAAAGATACTCTTATTTACGGCCCGGGTACAAAAAGGGTTACCAAAAAATTAGTTGTTACTGAGGGAGAGAAATACTACTTTGGCAATATCTCCTGGAAAGGAAATAAGAAATTGAGAACAGGAATGCTAGATACTCTTTTAGGACTATCCAAAGGAGCTGTTTTTAACCAACAACTTTTAGAAGAAAGGCTTTATGCAAACCCAGCAGGTTTTGATATTCAGAGTATTTACATGGATGATGGATACCTATTCTTTAATATGCAATGGGTCGAAATAGGAATTAACAATAATGCAATTGATATTGAAATACGGTTAAATGAAGGTGAGCAAGCCCGCATTGGGAGAGTAAATTGGATTGGGAATTCTAAAACCAATGATAGAGTAATTCTTAGAGAGATTCGTACCAAGCCCGGCGATATTTTTAACCGAAGTGAAATTCAAAGAACCATGAGAGATTTGGCCGCTTTAGGCCTATTTGATCCAGAGGTAATGAATGTGAACCCAAAACCAAACCCAGCAAATGGAACCGTAGATATTGATTATATTTTGGGTGAAAAGCCCAGCGATCAAATCGAACTTAGTGGGGGTTGGGGAGGAAATGGTCTAAACAATAGGCCCTCCGTGATAGGTACCGCCGGAATTGTACTTAATAATTTTAGCACGCGTAAATTGTTCAAACCAAAATCGTGGAACCCCGTTCCAACTGGCGATGGTCAAAAACTTACCTTAAGAGCTCAAAGTAATGGGTCGAACTATCAAGGATATAACTTTAGCTTTACTGAACCTTGGTTTAATGGGAAAAAGCCAAACTCTTTTAGTATATCTCTGTTTCATACCATTAACAGTTTTGACTTCAGAGCTAAAACAGATCCTTTAAGACAAGTCTTTTATAATACTGGAATGAATTTAGCCCTTGGAAAGCGATTAAAATGGCCCGATGATTTCTTTAATATTCAATACACCCTGAGCTTACAACAGTATAACGTTCAAAACTTAGACGGCGGATTCTACGGCTTTCCTACTGGTTTTACTGGGAAAAGTTATAATTTCTCACTCCAAACCAACTTCACCAGAAGCTCTGTGAGTGATATGATTTATCCAATGAGTGGAAGCAGTTTTAGCCTTTCTCTGCAAGCGACCCCACCCTACTCTTTGTTAAACAACAAAGATTACGCAAGTATACCACTGAGCGAAAGATATAAACTAGCAGAGTTTTATAAATGGAAATTAGATGCCGATTGGTATACCACTCTCTGGAAAAAATTAGTTTTGACTACGAAGGCACGTTTCGGATTTTTAGGAGGTTATAATTCAGAATTAGGGACGACCTTCTTTGAACGCTTTCAAGTGGGTGGTGCCGGAATGTTTGGTTTTAATATAGCAGCCACGGAAATTATTTCTCAAAGGGGGTATGACAATTATACAATCTCTCAAAAAGCAATGGGAGGCCAATCTGGTGCACCTTTATTCAATAAATTTACCACTGAGTTACGCTACTCCCTTGTAAAAAGTCCAACAGCAACTGTATATGGTCTGGTCTTCCTAGAAGCAGGGGATGCATGGAGAGACCTAAAAGATTATAATCCATTCCAACTCAAGCGAGCTGCCGGTGTGGGGGTTCGTTTATTCATGCCAATGTTTGGACTGATTGGGCTGGATTATGGATATGGATTTGATTACAAACAAGTGAATCCTTTGAGCAAGCCAGGACAAATCCACTTCTTTATTGGACAGCAATTTTAAGTGATTTATAATTATTTAAGCTTCGAAAACAGCTTATTCCCCTGAGCAAAGTATTGTTTTGCGACGCTACTACTAATAAGGCCATTCTTAGGCCATTCTTTATTCGACAAAACCAATTGATCCTTTGTTTTGTCAAAGGCCCGGTGCGCTCGAACGATTTGCCAAACATGCCTTGCCTTACCTGTAACAAGAAAAAGACAAGCCGCCATCCCATCCAACACCTTTCTATAAAGAACAGTCTTTGCACGAGTCTGAAGAGGCATGTTTTTATAAAGCATGTAGAGACCATTTCTGAAATTCAGAAAAGATTTTCTTGGATTCACTACACTAAGAGTAGCTCCCCCCATGTGGTAAACCACACTTTCAGGTATTACATAAATATCAAAATCTAAATTCTGAACCCTCCAACACAAGTCAATTTCTTCCATGTGAGCAAAGAACATTTCATCTAAGCCCTGGGTTTGATTCCACACCGATGATCGAATGCAAAAGGCGGCCCCAGATGCCCAAAAAATCTTACATTTATCATCGTACTGTCCTACATCTTTCTCTACGTTACCAAAAATCCTACCCCTACAAAATGGGAACCCAAATTTATCAATAAACCCCCCAGATGCTCCTGCATACTCAAAATAATCCCGTCGATAATAGTCCTTTATTTTTGGCTGCGCTATGGCTGTTTTTTCATCCGCTTCCATATGATTTAAAATGGGATCTAACCAGCCTTTAGACGGCTCTATATCACTATTTAAGAGTAAGAAATATTTGGATGAGCATTGTTTTAATGCATAATTATATCCACCAGCAAAGCCCCTGTTCTCAGGTATATTAATCAGCTTTATATCTGGGAAATGTTCCGCAACAAACGCCGCACTGCCATCGGTACTTGCATTGTCTGCCACAACAAGCTGCACGCCCTCATGCTTCGAGTTTTCAATAACCAGTGGTAGTAAATCCTTAAGTAACTCTTTTGTATTATAATTAAGTATTACTACATCACAGATATTCATTGCTTATTTATTATCCGTCTTTTGACTGGCCAAAGGATAGAAAACAAATTGCGCTTCCGTCTCAAAAACACATAAAACACAAGTATTTTCATTGGTCTTACCGTAGGCCTCTTTAAATGGTTCTACCCTATCCTCCTGTAAAATACCAAGCTCTGTTAACTCTTCAAGTGTACTTATATTGAAATGATAAAACAGTCCATACTCCTCCCTATCTAAATAGGGCTGGCCAATTTCTGTTTCACCACGGTGGGCAATAAAAACAGGATGCGTAGTATAACCTTCGGCAATTATTTCCGACTGAAATTCAGCTAAGTTTTCTTTCATTTTTTGAAGCTCTATTTCTAAGGCTTCAAGTAGTTTTTCGTGAAGATCGTTTTTACTCATTAGCGTATATACAAGCGACGAGTACCTGTTTGGTTTCGCCCTGTAAAGTTCACAAAGTAAACACCCGCCGTTAAATTAGGCAATGATATTTTCTGTGCGTTCGCTGTAATTTTCGATTGATGTACCAATTTGCCTGAAGTATTAAAGATTTTTACCTCTCCATTAAAAGGCACATTGAAACTCACACTTCTTCCTGCAGGGTTGGGGTATATGGTAAAATCAATAGGCTGTTGCTTTTTCACTGAATTTGGAATCATTGTTTTTAAACTGCTGTACCACATCCCTCTGCCATGAGTAAAGATAAAAAGTTTTCTATCTTTTCTCATTTTCACCTGATGTACGGCAACTCCAGGAATTCTATCTTCCTTAAACCAACTATTTCCACTATCTATACTGTAATACAAGCCAAAATCTGTACCTGCAAAAAGGTTTTTTCCCGGCTCATCTGGATCCACATCCATATAATTTACCGGAAGTTCGTCTGGTAAATCACCACTCACGGAGGTCCATACTGGATTATCTGTATCCAACTTGCTCACCTTCCAAATTCTATCCTTATCACTAAAATTATTATACGCTAAAAAGATGGTATAATCATCATTGGGATCAATGGTAATTCCTTTAATCGTGTGGGTATAGATCTCAGTAGGTGTTTTTCCAGAAATTTTTAAGGATTTATACTCATCTGATGAAGCGGTATAACACTCATCCATCATATATAACTGCCCTCCTGTTCCTCCAAAGTAAACCGGTGGATTTGCTCCGTATCCAATTGAAATTGCTTTCGTCCCTCCTCTATTTGCTGTATTTAACCGTTCCCAACTATTTCCTGCATCCAAACTTCGGTACCAACCTCTATTTGTACGATAAAATAGTATTTCTTGATCGGTTGGGGACATTGCATAACAATTGATAAAATCAACCCCATCCGCGGTGAAATCTGGATCAGCAATAGATACAGAAGAACCGGTTCCTGAATTTGAATTGAATGTTGATATTCTGCGAATTCCTGTATTCTGAGTACTCAAGTAAGCGACTGTTCCATCCTGCAATCCAACATGACAGAATGCACCATCACCGCCATTTATTTTTCTTCCGGTAAGATTTCCATATTGATAATGAGTACCATTATCTTGGGTACCTGCGATCCCGCCAAAACCATCTGGAGCAAAAGCCCCGGCATAAAACTGAGTTACTTTATAACCTGTGTTTCTGGGTGCAGCAGTTTTTGAGCTCCAAGTATATCGATACATCCCGCCATCGGTTCCTATTAAATAAGCATCTGAGTTCTTAAATGGATAAAAAGCATGATGATCAGAATGTCCTGTATTTTTAGAACTCCAAGTGAGCCCTCCATTATTGGACTGAGCAATACGAACACCTCCACTAACTACTTTATTCGTGTCTGACGGGTGAGCTCCCAACATTTGACAATATAAATTATATCCCGATGCAATAGAAGTTGGTACTTCTTTTTTTATGAACGACTTTCCGCTATCTGAACTTCTATAAAAGCCTGCACAAGGATCAGAAAAGCCTCGACCCTCCATCATAGCATAAACAACATTTGGAAAATTTTTACAGTACGATAATTGCACTCTACCAAAAGAGGAACCAACTGCTTCATTAAGAATAGATGCTTTAAAAGAATTTACATCCCCATTTTCCTCAGAGTAAAGCACTCCGTTGTACGTACGTCCTATAATTACCCTGTTGTTGGGTAAGCAAATTATACGATCCACTGGTGAACTTGTATACACTCTCTCCCATGTACTACCCGCATCTTCACTACGAAAAACTCCCCTATTATGAGTAGCAACAAACAAAGTATTTGGATCATCTTGAGAATGTGCAATATCCCATACATTGGTGAAGTTAACATTATCCGCTGTACTGGCCAATTGGGTAAAACTCTTACCACCATCAATGCTCTTAAAAACGCCATTCCCAGTTACATCTGCACTATTTGCTCTACTCTCTCCTGTGCCGTAATAAATAATACTCGGATTCATTGGGTTGTGCGTGATGCAACTTGGCATCATAGAAATTTCTTGCTCATTCAAGGGATTCCATGAGAAGCCTCCATCCTCACTTCGCCACATCCCACCTGAAATCGAAGCTGCTAGAATAATATTATCATTATTGGGATCAATCCATACCGCTCTGGTTCTTCCACCGTAAGACCTTGGACCTAATTCCCACAAGGTATCAAAAGGAGTTTCACTTCCCCTGCGCATCGCACTAACTCTATCAAATGCAGCCCACTTGCCGCGAAGACCCGTAGGAATAACTCCATTATCATTTTTCTTTTCCTCGAACCATTGTTTGTAATATCCCGGGTTTGTACCATTGTATTTCTTGTGGGTCATTCCTTTTTGAATACCAAAGGCACCTAAAAGAGTAGCGAGTACAGGTATTAAGATTTTTATTTTTT
>JAURQA010000118.1 GCA_030836345.1 Bacteroidota bacterium | reverse complement strand
GACATTTTTGGAAATACTCCAGAGATGATTCAGTTTTTTAGTGATTATACCGGCATCTCTTATCCCTGGGACAAGTACAGTCAAGTAGTTGTGCGAGACTTTGTGAGTGGGGCAATGGAAAATACATCGGCAACCGTACATATGGAAGGTCTTCACCAATCCAAAGGAGATTTATTAGATAATAATTTAGAAGACTATGTAAGCCACGAGCTTTTTCATCAATGGTTTGGTGATTATGTTACGGCCGAATCTTGGGCTAATATTACCTTAAATGAGAGCTTTGCAACGTATGGTGAATATTTATGGAAAGCACATAAATATGGGACAATAGCAGCAGATGAGATGCTCAACGGCTTTAGATCTAGTTACGCTAATTGGGGCGCCTATACCGGGAATACCCTGCTTAGGCATAACTACACCACCACCAATGAAGTCTTTGATGTAACCTCCTACCAAAAAGGGGCTTTAATACTGCATGCACTGCGCCATGAAATAGGAGAGGAAGCCTTTAGAGCATCCATTGGTTTGTATCTTAAAAGATATGCTTATGAGAATGCAGAGGTAGATCAGTTGCGTTTGTGCTTTGAAGAAGTGACAGGCCAAGATTTGGCTTGGTTTTTTGATCAATGGTACAAAAGATTTACCTATCCAAATTACGAGGTTTCAGTAAAGAAAGACAGCCTGTATCACATGTTGCTCCATCAACCAGCAGGAGCATTTTCATTTGCTTATGGGAAAATGGATGTGCGCTATTCCATTCAAGGGAAGGTAAAAAATGCAACCTTTCGAGTAGATGGGCCACTGGTACGATTTGATTTTGGGTTGTTGGAGCCGGATTGGCTTATTGTAGACCCCAATAATAATGCCATCGGAACCATTACCTACCCATCCTCTATTGATGGCATTTTAGATTTCAAAAAGGTCTATCTAGCCTATGTAAATGCCATTACACCTAGCGCAAAATCAAACCTATGGGCGGAGTATGAGAAGCTCACGAAAACAGTGCTAAGTGATGAAGGGAATAGTGAAACAAAAGATTCCCTCCGAATTCTCATGATGAAAGATGCAATGACCAGTAAAAGTAAAGATCTGGCTCAAAATGTATTATTCGCGTATTTTAATAGTACCAATGATCCCAAAGTAGGTGCTTCCATTGGATTAAATTTTATTGATTCCGTTGCGAGAGATCAAACCAATCCATCGAGAATTAGAAGTCATTGTTTTTCTATAATGGCAGATCTTTCCAAAGATTCAAGTTATGTGTATTCATTTATTAATGACCCCAGCATTAGAGTCTCAACTGCGGCCATAAGTCGCATTTGGGATAGAGATAAGCTTAAAGAGCACATGGCAGAGGGGCTAAACAATCCAGAGGTGGACGTTGCGAAATGTTGGTTTACACAAAGTGTATATGTTTTAGAGAATGGGAATGAGACCTTTAATTATTACTTAAGACTTAAACAACATCCATTCTTTGGTGAAATAGATTTACCTAATCTAATGCAAGATGTATTTATGTACTCGAATAATCTCGGCGCATTTAGGAAGGAAATCGCTACTCAAAAAAATAAATCAGTGATTGCTTCTGCCATAATTGGAATAACAGAAAGGCTAAAGCAAATGCAAAGGAACCCAAGGAGTAAGTTAGGGATAAATACAGAAATAAGCCGTTTGAAAGAATATAAGGCGGACTTAGAAATGCAATTGAGTAAAGAGTAAATAATTTAATATTTTGAATTAGCCTTAGTCAATAAATAGCTTTTAATAAATGGCCACAGCTCACCATCCATCACATTTTGAACATTGCTTGTTTCTTCTGCCGTACGCACATCCTTAACGAGTTTGTATGGGTGAAATACGTAGTTCCGTATTTGAGAACCCCATTCTATTTTCATTTTTCCATCCTCAATTTCGGCCCTTGCCTCGTTCCTTTTGGCAATTTCAAGCTCATAAAGTCTCGATTTTAGCATTTGCATAGCCCGCTCTCTATTTCCCAATTGGCTTCGCTCAATCTGACAGACAACTACAATACCTGTAGGTATATGCGTGAGTTGTACTTTTGTTTCCACTTTATTTACGTTTTGACCACCAGCTCCTCCACTTCTGGATGTATGAAAATCAATATCTGCAGGTTTAATATCTATTTCAATTGTGTCATCTGCCATGGGATAAACATATACACTGGCAAATGAGGTATGTCTTCGGGCATTGCTATCGAAAGGGGAGATGCGAACCATCCGATGAACTCCATTTTCACTCTTTAAAAAACCAAAAGAAAAATCTCCTGTAATTTCTAATGAAACAGATTTTATTCCTGCAACTTCACCGTCTTGCCTTTCCAATTCAGACACTTTAAAATTATTCTTTTCCGCGAACATTATATACATTCGATGCAGCATTTCAGCCCAATCGCAACTCTCAGTTCCACCAGCACCTGCGTTAATCTCCACTATGCAGCCCAGTTTGTCTTCCTCACTTTGGAGCATGTTCCGAAACTCTAAATCTACTAATAATTCAAGTGCTTTTTCTCCAGCCGCATTTACCTCCTCTACAGAGGCTTCACCTAAACCAGAAAATTCAAGAAGTATTTCAACATCCTCCACTGCTGCATTTAATTCTGCATAGCGGTCGGTCCAGATTTTTTTGTTTTTTATCTTCTTTAAATGCTTCTCCGCTTTCTTCGAATCATCCCAGAAAGAAGGGTCTAAAGTTTGAGACTCTTCATCGGCTATTTCAGCCAGTTTTCTATCAATGTCAAAGATACCCCCTCAAAGCCTCTAAGCGGCCTTTTATATCTTTCAAGTCTTCTGATTTCATGCTGCAAATTTAATGTGTTTTCAATCACTTTTTACTTTTATTGTCCTCTGATATACTTTAATGAGAAATGACCAATCAAACGTGTTATATCTCTTAGAGGAAGGATGCAAATTATACCTGTGAAGTCGAAAAAAAAGCCCTGACAAAAAGAAAATATATCCTTCCTGCCTGGGCTTGGCGAAATCAATTCGTTCTTGTTTTACCAAATTTTCACGCGATCTTCTGGCTTTCTGTACATTTTATTGCCTTCCTTAATCTTAAAAATATCATAGAAAACATCCATGTTACTCGGAGGACCTACAGCTCTAAAATACCCCGGAGAGTGAGGATCTGTTTTTAATCTATTTTCCAGTTCTCCATCTCGCATTTTACCTCTCCAAATGGTACACCAACTCATAAAGAACCGCTCTTCAGAAGAGTATCCATCAATGAGGGCTGGCGTTCCGTTTCGTTTATTAGAAATTTGGAGCGCATCAAAAGCAGAATTTATGCCACCTAAATCACCAATGTTTTCACCCAAGGTGAATTTGCCGTTTACAAACTGTCCTGGGAGTGCCTCGTAATTGTCAAACTGGGCAGCTAGAGCTTCCCCTTTGGTCTTAAATTGTTTTAGATCTTCCTCAGTCCACCAATTATTTAAGTTCCCATCGGCATCATATTGTGCACCTTGATCATCAAATCCATGAGAAATTTCATGACCAATAACCGCTCCAATACCACCAAAATTAACAGCCGCATCTGCGCGATAGTCAAAGAAAGGAGCTTGTAAAATGGCTGCCGGAAAAACAATCTCATTGTATACCGGATTGTAGTAAGCATTCACAGTTTGAGGGCTCATTCCCCATTTGGTTTTGTCCACAGGCTTGCCAAAATCATTGAGGTTATCTGCAATTCTCCATTTATTTAGTGCAATTCGGTTGGTAAAATAGGTTCCCCCTTCTTCTGAGGTTTTTAATTTCATTGCAGAGTAATCCTTCCATTTGTCAGGGTATCCAATTTTTACGGTGATAGCTTTAAGTTTCTCCACAGCTTTTACTTTGGTCTCAGAACTCATCCAATCTACAGCATTAATTCTAGCCTCATACGAAGTTTTTAAATCCGACACCAATTGAACTGCTGATGCTTTTGCAGCTGGAGGAAAATATTTATCTACGTATAATTGCCCCAAGGCTTCTCCTAGAGCTCCATTTGCTGCAGCAAGT
>JAURQA010000117.1 GCA_030836345.1 Bacteroidota bacterium | reverse complement strand
TAGCTGTCGTGTCCCCTAGTTCTACATCAGCATCCGTATCTTCTGTTTCAGCATCAGAGCCGCCATCTCCGCCCCAATCAGATCCCCACTGGGCTGTCGTTATGTTAGTTTGAAAAATTAGTCCAACTAAGCAAAGTGTTTTCCAAAGGTATTTTGTCATTTTTTAATATATTAACTTTATTATTTCGCACATTAATTGAGTTCAATGGAGTGCGAATATAATCACTGTAGACAAATCCTTTTCTATTCATCGCTCAAAATATTTTGGATTATCCACAAAAACTATGTTAGTAAACGAACGGTTTCTAACTATATTCTATTTTTTTTTCTTTAATTCTAATCTTCTTGCTTTTACGAGCCTGCCCTTTTGATAGTTAGCAGGTAGTGGATTGTTCTTTCGCCACTGTAGTTGTTCCTCCTCAGGGCGTTTCGACATCGTAAGGCACTCCTTACTGCAACAGCCCTCAAATGCTTCACTACATTTTCCGCATTGAATAAAAAGAGTGTGACATCCAATATTTAAACAATTTACATGAGTATCTGCAACTTCTCCGCATTGATGACATTCGGCCAATACATCTTCTGTTATTCTCTCTGATAAACGTTGGTCAAAGACAAAGTTAACTCCTTTAAATTTGTTCTCAATACCCTTGGTTCTAACCTGATTGACATAATTAATAATTCCTCCTTCTAAATGGTGCACATTATTAAATCCTTTGTATTTCATCCAAGCACTGGCCTTTTCGCAACGAATTCCTCCAGTACAATACATCAAGATAGGCTTATCCTTGGAATCCTTAAATGTTTCAATAACCGTGTCTAATTCTTCTTTAAATGTATCTACATCTGGGCACTCTGCCTTTTCGAATCGACCCACTTCACTTTCATAATGATTCCTCATATCTATAACTACGGAATCCTTCCTATCTATCATGGCATTCCATTCCTCCGGACCTAAATATTTGCCATTGTCAAAAGCATTAAATTTTGAATCATCGATCCCGTCTGCCACTATTTTCTCACGCACCTTAATATCAAGCTTAATAAAAGATTTTTCGGTTCTTTTTTCTTCCACAGCCTTGTTTAACCTCAGCCCAGTTAAAAAATCTATGCTGGCCATAACCCGATCAAAGTCATTCATTCGCTCAGCCGGCAGACTAATTTGGGCATTTATCCCCTCCTTGGCAACATAAATTCGCCCAAGACACTCAACATCGATCAATTTTAAGTAAAGGTGATCTCTAAATAATGATGGGTTTTTTATGGGGTGATATTTATAAAATGAAATAGTTGAATAGGACCTGGTGTCGGCCATCATTATTTCTTTTAATTCATCCCTATTAATTCTATTGTGCAATTGCATGTTACAGATTAGTTTTAATTATTGGCTTAGATGCAAAAATAATTCATTTTAAAGTTTATCCCAAAAAGTCCGTTTTTGTAAGCGCGGCGCAATACCCTTTTTAAATCAAGTCTAAATTTGTTTTTACTAATTATAGGCAGGAATGGTTACCTTTGGCACATTAATAAACTCATGAATATATCAGGAAAAAGAGTACTTATTACAGGTGCCGCAGGATTTTTAGGAAGTCATTTATGCGATAGGTTTGTAAAAGAAGGATGTCATGTAATTGCCATGGACAATTTGATCACTGGGGACCTTAAGAACATCGAACACCTTTTACCCAAATCCAATTTTGAATTCCATCATCACGATGTCTCCAAGTTTGTTCATGTACCTGGTGAGTTAGATTTTATTTTACATTTTGCGAGTCCTGCCAGTCCTATCGATTATTTAAAAATACCCATACAAACGCTTAAAGTGGGAAGCTTAGGAACCCATAATTTACTTGGTCTTGCAAAAGCAAAGAAAGCCCGCATATTGGTGGCGAGTACGAGTGAAGTTTATGGAGACCCTGCTGTTCATCCTCAAAACGAAGAGTACTGGGGTAACGTCAATCCCGTTGGACCAAGAGGGGTGTATGATGAAGCCAAACGGTTTCAAGAGGCGATCACCATGGCCTATTATACATATCACAAAGTAGAAACCAGAATTATACGAATCTTCAATACATATGGGCCTCGCATGCGTTTAAATGATGGTAGAGTGCTTCCTGCATTCATTGGCCAAGCATTAAGAAAAGAAGATTTGACTATTTTTGGAGATGGAAGTCAGACACGAAGTTTCTGCTATGTTGATGATCTAGTGGAAGGCATCTTCCGATTATTGCTTAGTGATTACCCTTACCCTGTTAACATTGGAAACCCAGATGAAATAACCATTGCACAATTTGCAGAAGAAATAATAAAACTAACAGGCACTGATCAAAAAGTCATTTATAAAGATCTTCCTGTGGATGATCCAAAACAAAGAAGACCAGATATAGCTAAGGCAAGAGAAATACTTGGATGGGAGCCAAAAGTAGATCGAAAAGAGGGCTTAAAGGAGACATATGCGTACTTCAAGGCTTTCAGTGAAGATCGACTTTATGAAGAAGCTCACCATAAAAATTTTGATAAGTACACCAATTAGAAAGCATCGTTGTGCTTAATTGTAATGGCCGGACCTCATTACGATACAATCAATGCGATTGTCGTTTTTTGAAGCATGGTTATACTTAAAATATGGCCCTCTGGATAGTTTATATCACGCTTTAAAAAGCCATTCATAAAACCTATATTTGCGCTTCTTAATTTAGAATAAAGAATAAAATAGAATATGGCATATTTTTTTACATCAGAGTCCGTTTCTGAAGGACATCCAGACAAAGTTGCTGATCAAATTTCTGACGCACTTATCGATAATTTTTTAGCATATGACTCTGAAAGCAAGGTAGCTTGTGAGACTTTAGTAACAACAGGGCAGGTTATTCTTGCAGGAGAAGTTAAATCCAATGCTTATTTGGATGTTCAAAAGATAGCTAGAAACGTAATTGCGAAAATAGGTTATACTAAAAGTGAGTATATGTTTGAGAGCAATAGTTGTGGTGTTTTAAGCGCAATTCACGAACAAAGTCCAGAAATAAATCAAGGAGTAGAACGAAAGAAAAAAGAAGAACAAGGAGCTGGAGATCAAGGAATGATGTTTGGCTATGCATGTAAAGAAACGGATGACTACATGCCTTTGGCTATTTCTCTATCTCATTTATTATTGGAAGAACTAGCTGTGATTAGAAAAGAAGGTAAAAAAATGAAATACCTTAGACCTGATGCCAAAAGTCAAGTAACCATTGAATATGGAGATGATAATACTCCTCTAAGAGTCGACACAATTGTTTTGAGTACACAACATGATGACTGGATTGCTCCTAAGAGCAAGAAAGCAGCAGACATTGCAAAGGCAGATAATGAAATGCTTGGCACAATAAATGATGATGTTCAACAAATTTTAGTGCCAAGAATCTTAAAACGATTGCCAAAAAGAGTAAAAGACCTGTTTAATAAAGATATAAAGTACCATGTTAACCCAACAGGTAAATTTGTCATTGGTGGACCTCATGGAGATACTGGTTTAACTGGTAGAAAGATTATAGTAGATACTTACGGTGGTAAAGGAGCTCACGGTGGTGGAGCATTCAGTGGAAAAGATCCAAGTAAAGTGGATCGAAGTGCTGCATATGCTACACGTCATATTGCCAAAAACTTAGTGGCTGCTGGAATTTGCAATGAAGTTTTAGTTCAAGTGAGTTATGCCATTGGTGTTGCTGAGCCCATTGGTATATTTATTGACACTTACGGAACAAGTAAGATAAATAAGACAGATGGCGAAATTGCAGCAAAGGTGGAAGCCATGAAATGTTTTAACCTCAAACCGTACAGTATTGAAACACGTTTCAAGTTAAGGACTCCAATCTATCAAGAGACGGCCTCCTATGGACATATGGGAAGAAAAACTGAAACAATAACTAAAGTATTTAATCCTGGTACAAAAGACGAAAAGAAAGTTAAAGTAAAGCTTTTCCCATGGGAAGAGCTCAATGCGGTAGCAGATGTTAAAAAAGCCTTTAACCTCAAATAAAAATATTAAAGTAATCTTGTGACATGTGTGGAATTGTTGGGTATATAGGAAAAAAACAAGCCTGCGAAATCATCCTCAAAGGCCTTAAAAGGCTGGAATATAGAGGCTACGATAGTGCAGGTGTTGCTCTTCTTAATGGAGATTTAAGAGTTTATAAAAAACAGGGAAAAGTTATAGAACTTGAAGAATCATTAAATGGAAAAAATATTGAGGGAACTTTAGGAATGGGCCATACACGTTGGGCTACTCATGGAGAACCTAATGATAAAAATGCTCATCCTCACCAATCTCCTACGGGAGATTTATCTGTCATTCACAATGGTATTATCGAAAACTATGCGACCCTAAAAGAAGGCCTTTTGCAACGGGGACACACATTTAAAAGTGATACAGATACCGAAGTCCTTATCCATTTGATTGAAGATATCATGAAGAATGCGAACCTTTCACTGCAAGACGCGGTGCGCGCAGCGCTAAGTCAAGTCGTAGGAGCATATGCCATTGTAATTCTTTCAAAAAACCATCCGGAACACGTTCTTGCAGCAAGAAAAGGAAGTCCTTTGGTTTTAGGTATTGGTAAAGAACGAGGCGAATTCTTTTTAGCCAGTGATGCTACTCCAATTGTTGAGTATACAAACCAAGTTATTTATATCAAAGATGGTGAAATTGCCATTATTGAAAACAAAGAACTAACCATAAAAACCATTGACAATGTTATTCAAACTCCCTATATCCAGGAGCTAGAAATGAATCTTGAACAGTTGGAAAAGGGAGGTTATCCTCACTTTATGCTCAAGGAAATTTACGAGCAACCCAAGTCTATATTTGATTCTTTTAGAGGCAGAATAGATGGAAGGTCCGGCAATATAAACATGCGCAGTATGCGCGATTACCAGGAGAAGCTAAGTAAGGTAAATCGTCTCATATTAATAGGTTGTGGAACCAGTTGGCATGCAGGATTAGTTGCAGAATATTTATTTGAAGATTTAGCTCGAGTGCCCGTTGAAGTGGAATATGCTTCTGAATTCAGGTATCGAAATCCAGTAATATACCCCGATGATTTAATCGTTAGTATTTCTCAGAGTGGAGAAACAGCCGACACCCTTGCAGCCATGGAGTTGGCTAAGCAAAAAGGAGCTACTGTTTTTGGTGTTTGTAACGTGGTGGGAAGCAGTATTCCAAGACTAAGTCACGGAGGAGCCTACACCCATGCTGGGCCAGAGATTGGTGTAGCAAGCACCAAAGCATTTACTGCGCAAGTTACTGTTCTAACCCTTTATGCATTAGCCATTGCTAAGCAAAGAGATACCCTGAGCTCTGGTAGAATTAAGAAATTGATGAAGGAAATGGAAGCCATTCCTGGAAAAGTTGAACAAGCACTTAAATTAAATGATAAAATTTATAAGATTGCTGAACTTTATAAGGATGCGAAGAACTTCTTATACCTGGGGCGAGGATACAATTTTCCGGTAGCCTTAGAGGGTGCTTTAAAACTAAAAGAAATCAGTTACATCCATGCAGAGGGATACCCTGCTGCTGAGATGAAACATGGACCTATTGCATTAATTGACGAGGAAATGCCCGTTGTGGTTATTGCAACCAACAATGAGCATTATGAAAAACTCGTAAGTAATATCCAAGAAGTAAAGGCGAGAAAAGGAAAAGTAATAGCCATTGTTACGGAGGGAAACGCGGGGTTAAATGAATTAGCAGACCATGTAATTGAAGTTCCAGAAACCGAAAACTGCTTATCCCCTCTTATAAATACAATACCCCTTCAACTTTTGAGTTATCATATTGCAGTTATGAGAGAATGTAATGTTGATCAACCACGAAACCTAGCAAAATCTGTGACGGTGGAGTAATATTGTGGGACAGGAAATAGTAACTTCGGACTAATCTTAGTATTCACCCCCTGTA
>JAURQA010000116.1 GCA_030836345.1 Bacteroidota bacterium | reverse complement strand
CTGTTTTGCCGGCATCTTTAATGAGCCTCACTTTTGTTCCTACTCCAAGTGCCCAAAAGAAAATCTTCTTTTTTACTCCTCCAGCATCACTTGCATTTTTAATGACTTTATCGTGTACACGTTCCAACAATCTTGGAACGCAACCCATTATAGTTGGTCTTATTTCACCAATATTTTGAGCAACTTTTTCCAAGCTTTCACTAAATGCAACCTGAGCTCCTATGTAACTGGTTAGGTAATACGTAGCCATTCGCTCGTATACATGACTTAGGGGTAGGAAGCTCAAGAAAAGATCGTTCTCATTTAGTGCAGGACACAATGTTACCGCATCGTAGCAGTTACTCATAAAGTTAAAGTGACTTAACATAGCCCCTTTTGGGACACCAGTGGTACCACTCGTATAAATTAGTGTGGCTAAGTCATCCCGTGTTACTGATGAAAAGCGCTTTTCAACTTCGGCGGTATAGTCTTTTGCTAAAGTTTTGCCTTCTTCAAGCACATGAGGCCAAAATAGAAATTTATCATCTAAATGCACCTCATTTTTTAAGTGTATTACTCTAAAAACCTCTGGGCAGTCAGCCTCTATCTTTTTGAATTTTTTATAAAGAAATGGTGTTCCCACTAAAAGAACCTTTATACCAGAATCGTTAATGATAAATTTAGTTTCATCTGCTGTTAGGGTAGGGTATATGCTTACATTTACTAAACCCAGTTTTATAAGAGCCTGATCAATTACATAATAATCCGGGCAATTATCTGTAATCATCCCTACACGGTCTCCTTTTTGGAGTCCTTGGCTAAGGAGCCAATTGGCAAAGTAGTTTACTTTGGTAAGTATATCTGCATATGTATAATGAATCCATTCTCCGTTTTTCTTTTCATGTAAATATGGAGATTCGGGCGAATGAATATTATTTGCGGAGTTCAATAAGAAATGATGAAGAGAGGCGAAGGGCATCTCGTCAAACATATTGGATTTATCAGTCATTTATTTAAATCGTATTTTGAGTCAGACAAAGATGCAGATTTACAAGTGGATATGCAACTTTTTAATGGAAGTCACTGAAAAGTAGCTTGGAAATTATAGTGCGATAGGCTTTTAATTTGTAAGGAATTATGGAGTGCAGAATTGTTTGATAAAATGCCAAAAAAAATAGCCAATTCTTTGAGGAATTGGCTATTAAAATGGTATTACTTTTATTTATTGTTGATCTATTTTCTTTTGTGGCCAAGCCCCAATAATCAAACCAAGTAGGACCCAAGTAATAAAGGTGTATGATCCATCTACCATGGTTAAGCTAATGGGATTCGCTGCAAATAAGTTTCCAGTCATGATTCCTAAGAACATGACAACACCAATCATAACCCCTAGGGATAGCCCATTATTTAGGGAGCGGCCTCCTGTTTTGTTTTGAAGCCAATGCATGAAATAAGAAAAGAATAATATCGCTATGATATTAATAATCATTGGAGCACTGCTCATGGGAATCTCCACCCCATTTCTTGACATCTTCTCGGCTACTTTGTCTAATTCTAATCCATTCCCAGCAGCCCAGGTGTCAAGAAATAATACTCCATACCACAGAAATCCAAGAAAGAAACATGCTACGGCGCCAGCAAAAATGGCAAGCCAATTAAATTTTTTAATTTTCATAATTTTAAGTTTGTTTAAACCAAATCTAATAAGTAAAATGTTATTAAACAAGTAATTATGATTTAAATTAAATTACCGGCGCTCGCCCATGTAAAAAAGAACGGTATTTTTATTTTTCCTGTTAATTTGGCAGACTTAACTTTTTTGCCTGAAATTTGTACTATTCAAAGCGGTGTTAAGAAGAGATCCCTTATGAGGATATGGGATGTAGAATAGGCACCAGAGAAAGAAATAAAAGATATTATGCCTTACCCAGAAATGTTAGTAGCACCCATGCGTGCAGAGTTGACCGAAAATGGTTTTACAGAATTAAAGAGCACAGAAGATGTGGAAAATATGATGAGCAACATGCAGGGCAGTACGCTGGTTGTTGTAAATAGCGTTTGCGGTTGCGCAGCAGGTATGGCACGCCCCGGTGTTGTGCACAGTTTAACCGGCGATAAAAAACCAGACCACTTAACTACTGTTTTTGCCGGTCAGGACTTAGATGCAGTTGCCAAGTTAAGAGAATATACTGCTCCATTTCCTCCAAGTAGCCCAGCAGTGGCTCTTTTTAAGAATGGAGAATTGGTTCATATGGTAGAACGTCACATGATCGAAGGACGAACCGCAGAAATGGTAGCAGATAACCTAAGCGCTGCCTATGCAGAGCATTGCTAAATGCCAACCAAGCAAATTATTGATTTAGTTGAAGCCCGCATAAGGGAAGTAGGCCAGTATCAGATGGAAGAGCAAAAGTCCTTGCTCTCGCTAAAAGTAGAAAGTAAAGGACTCAACCAATTGGTAAGTAAGGTGGATGTAACCAGTGAACAACGCTTGGTTGAAGCTTGTAAAGCAGCACTCCCAGGCGCAGCCTTTATCACTGAGGAAAACACCATTTCTCAGTCTAAAGATGTCGAATATTGCTGGATCATTGATCCTCTAGATGGAACAACTAATTTTCTGCACGGTTTGCAAGTTTTTAGCATCAGTGTAGCACTTTACAAGGATGGAAAAGCAGAATTAGCCTGGGTATATTGTCCTAAAATGGAACAGATGTTCTTTGCCCAAAAAGGAAAAGGAGCCTATTTAAACGGCGCTCAAATTGGAGTGTCAAAAATTAGCAGTTTAGATCAATCTCTCCTTGCAACAGGTTTTCCATATTACACCTTTGACGAAATGCAAAACTACCTGGAACTTTTAGCACATTTCATGAAAGGAACACACGGCCTGCGTCGAATGGGTTCAGCAGCCATTGATTTAGCCTATGTAGCATGGGGGAAATTTGAAGGTTTTTTTGAACTAAATCTGAGTCCTTGGGATGTTGCTGCGGGGTCACTTATAGTGAGCGAAGCTGGAGGTGAAATGTGTGATTTTAATGAAGGGAGTGACTATGTGTTTGGCAATTCAATTGTTGCTAGCAATCCTTTTGTAAAAAAGGAGTTTATGGATTCTATTAGAACATACTTCTAGCAAAGGCTTCAGCAAACATGGATGAAATGAACCATTCCTGTTGCCACGGTCTTCTTATTTACGCTTTTATGGAAATCTAAATTTTACAAAGTGAATGTAGAGTTTTAACTTGCAAAAGTTGGATTGGATTATAGCTATACTTACAGGTATGTGGCAAGGCATCGTTATTGGTCTACTTAGTTTTGGTCCCTCATTTTTTACGCTTGTAAATACGGGCATAGGATCTGGCAGAAAATCGGCCACACGCATGGCTTTAGGTATTTTCCTCAGTGAATTTACAGTAGCTATGATCGTTTTTTTCGGCCTAAGCGATTTTTTCACAAAACCATATTTTCAAATGGGATTTGCATTAGTTGCTTCCATCACGGTCTTGTTTCTTGGAATTCAGAGTTATGTAACTAAATATAATGTATTTTTAAAAGGCTTGTCCAAGCCACCTTCAGGTTCTGCCTCTTTTGTAAAGGGTTTTTTAGTGAACTTGATGAATCCATTTCCAATTATGTTGTGGATTGGTATTTTAGCTGGAGTTTCCATAGGATATGAAGAAAGCGGCTCAAATGATAAGTGGCTTTTATTTGTTAACATTTGTAGTATCTTACTTACTTTGTTAAGCATTGATTTAGGTAAGGTGTATTTAAGTGAGTTTTTGGGGAAGAAAATTTCCAAGAAAATTTACTTTTTTATTCAAAAGTATTTTGGACTTATCCTTACTTGCATAGGCGTTTATTTTCTCTATCTTTTCTGGAAACTATTATGCGAGCATAATGTGGTTAACTTCTGAGTCTCTAAATATAATTCTTAACTTGACCCTGGCTGCTATTATGTTTGGCTTAGGTCTCTCATTAACAAAAAGGGATATAAATCATTT
>JAURQA010000115.1 GCA_030836345.1 Bacteroidota bacterium | reverse complement strand
TTTTTAAATCTAAAATATATTTACCATTTACCGAAGTTAATGAATCGCTTTCCCATAATAGCTTGCCAGGCAAACCGCCTCGGCTATCGTCCCATACTCCAATTCGAAAGGGTCTGCCCCCTTGTCCAAAACTTACTGTAATCTGGTTGATGGTTTTTGCAGTGTTGGAGAAGAAACGAGCTACAAAATCTCCAGTGCTTCCGTTAAAACCAATGCCACCTGAATTTCCAGGCGCAATTGGGTTTTCATAAGAATATACGTTAAAGTTGTTATTTCTGAAGGTCCAAACGGAATCCTGCCCCTGCATGCCAATGTCAGAATGGATGAGGATGCTATCCAAACCAAATTTGCTCACATTAACTGGTTTTAGCGTCAAGAAGGTTTGACCTGCCGCAGTCAAATTAATGAGGCTGGTATCATTAATTGTATTGGCGCCGCGTATTTTTAAGTTGAGCTCATGCTGACTCAGGTTCTTTTTTCCAGTGTTTCGTATAAGTATTCGAATGCTGTCGGGATTGCCAAGTGGAACGGGGAGTTTCCCCAAGGAATATGCTGCTAGCAAGGCTATTTCTTTGTCTTTTCTCGGATAATTCAAGATTAATTGAGGGTGATATTGAGCTGAATTCTTCAAGGAATCGCTTTTGGTATTTCCAAAATAATAACGCGTAGAATTGGTTGCATAGCTAAAAACATTTGTATTGTCATAATCAAAGGAAATGACTCCTCCTTGGGTATCCTTCTGCACAAAATCGAAGGATAAAAGAATATTCTTTCCCTTACTTGTATCATACACCCAAAAGTTGTTGTTTACATCAAAAGCATTAAAACCCGTATTGCCTTTAAGCACATTTAACAAAGACCCTGAATAAACCAGTTTGCTAGTGGCGATTAAATCATTCCACGCGTCGGATTGGCCTGTAAAATTTGTGAGAGAGGTGTTTTCTGCATACACTTCTAGCAAAGTATTACCATCCGGTGCATATCCTGCTTGTGTAGCTAGTTCAAATCGGGTAATGGTATCGCCATGTTTTAGATCACTCAGCAGCGCTTCAGGATATATGTAGGTATACCTAGAATAGTAATTGCTGTCAACGGTGCTTAGTCGCAAAGGTCCTGCTACGGTTCCCGCAAAACTTCCTGTTCCAACGGTTGAGTATTGCGCATATGCCGGGCTGAAAGCCAAGCAAAGAACGGATATAAACCACTTGAAAAACGTCATAATCTACTTTAAAGTAGCAATTTAAGTATTATACCCTAAATCAAGCGTTTTTAGTATGTCATATTTTTAATATCAATGATTCAATGATTTCGGATTTTTGATTCAACGAATCCTTTGTTTAGGTGTTTTAAACCCAATTTATCCGTGCAAAATGAGAGAATATTTTATTTAATGAGCTTAATGTTAGGTCTTTTGCCGAAATTTGCCATGTATGAATCGTCAAGAATTGATTAACCAAATTCGCAGTAAGAAGAGCTTTCTCTGCACGGGACTTGATACAGACATTCAAAAATTACCTGTAGTCTTTGAAAAAGAGGCTAAGAATATCCTTCCTTTTAATCAAGCCATTATTGATGCGACCCAACAATTTTCTGTCTCCTATAAAATAAACACCGCATTTTATGAGCAATATGGAGCGCGAGGTTGGGAAATAATGGAACACACTTTAAATGCAATACCCAAGCAATGTTTTAGTATAGCCGATGCCAAAAGAGGTGATATTGGAAATACAAGTTCCATGTACGCACGTGCTTTTTTTGACACCATGAATTTTGATGCAGTAACCGTTGCGCCTTACATGGGAGAAGATAGTTTAAGGCCTTTTCTAGAATTTGAAAACAAATGGATTATTTGTTTAGCTTTAACGAGCAATGCTGGGCATCAGGATTTTCAAAAGTTGGATTTAGAGAATGAAAAGCTTTACGAAAGAGTCCTAAAAACAGTGAGTAAGTATGGAAACATCAATAATTTAATGTTTGTGGTAGGGGCCACACGTGCTGAGCAGTTAAAACATATACGAAACATTGTTCCAGAACATTTTCTTTTGGTTCCAGGTGTTGGAGCTCAAGGTGGAAACCTAGATGAAGTGGCCAATTACGGTTCCAACAAAGACTGTGGTTTACTAGTAAACTCAAGCAGAGGAATTATTTATGCCTCTGATGGTGATGATTATTTAATAAGAGCCAAAGAAGAAGCGCAAAAACTTCAAGTTCAAATGTCCCATTACATTTAACTACTTACTCCAAGTAGTGCCCTCGCGGCTATCTTTAATTTTTAAACCCAAGGCGCTCAGGTCATCTCTTATTTTATCACTTAAAGCAAAATCTTTATTTGCTTTTGCTTCCTTGCGCATATTTAAGAGCATTTGAATTACTCCATCTAACATGTTGGAGTCATTCTTTTCTTCCGATAATATTCCAAGCACCTCAAAAGCATAGGTTTTGAATATGTATTGAAGTTTATCAATATTATTTTGATTTAAGTCAATTTGACCTCCATTCGCCGAATTGGTTATTCGGGCTGCTTCAAATAAATGGGCAATTACCTGGGGAGTATTCATGTCTTCATTCATGGAAGCCAAAATAGCATCTTCAATTTTCTGTACCTCATAGTTGTTCGTGGGTTTTGGCGCAAGTGACTGGGATAGTTCAGCCGCTTCCAACAAACGCTTCAAGCCTTTTTCGCTGGCCTGTAAAGCCGCATTGCTAAAATCTAAGGTACCTCTATAGTGAGCTTGCAATACAAAAAATCGCAAGGTCATAGGAGAATAAGCCTGCTCGAGTAAATGGCTCTTGCCTGTAAATAAATCTTCTACGGTAATTCCGTTATTCAGGGACTTGGCCATTTTCTGACCATTAATGGTAATCATATTGTGATGCACCCAGTATTTGGCTGGATCCTGACCACAAGCGGCTTTGCTTTGGGCAATTTCAGCTTCGTGATGAGGAAACAATAAATCCATTCCCCCTCCGTGAATATCAAAATAGGTTCCAAGGTATTTGGCACTCATCGCTGAACATTCGATATGCCAGCCCGGGTACCCCATGCCCCATGGACTTTCCCATTGCATAATATGCTCAGCACTCGCTTTTTTCCACAAAGCAAAATCAACAGCATTTTTCTTTTTGTCTTGGCCGTCTAGCGCTCGGGCTTCGCCTCCTGCACCATCCATTAAGTCTTCTAAAACTCTTCCAGACAGTTTTCCATAATCGTGTGTCTTTGCATATTTGCTCACTTCAAAGTAAATGTCGCCATCTACCTCATAAGCATATCCCTGATCCAGCAATTGCTTAATCATGGCAATTTGTTCTAAAATATGGCCGCTTGCTCGGGGTTCAATATCTGGGGCAAGAACATTTACTTTGCGCATGGCCCAATTGTATTTCTCCGTATATGTTTGAGCTATTTGCATGGGCTCCACTTGCTCTAATTGAGCTTGTTTGGCCAATTTATCATCTCCTGAGTCTGCATCGTTCACTAAATGTCCAACATCTGTAATGTTTCTTACAAAACGGGTTTTGTAGCCCATATGCTTGAGATACCTGCGCATTACGTCAAATACAATGGGCCCTCTAACATGCCCCAAGTGTGGGGGACCGTAAACGGTTGGTCCACAAATGTAAATACCTACAAACGGAGTTTTGATAGGTTCAAATGTCTCCAAGGAGCGACTGTGTGAATTAAAGAGTTTAAAACCCATGGAAGCACAAAAGTACAACGCCATCGTTTAATGTGAGGAAGTAAAAAGTGACAAATTAGAAACAATCCTTACTTTTTGTTTTTGTTACTTGCTTTTAAACCCAACTAAATTAAGAAAACATATGCCAAAAACAAACATTCGTAGATCAATAATGATTGATGCTACAAGAGAACACATTTATTCAATCCTAAGTGATTTTAATTTATGGAAAGCCTGGTCGCCTTGGCTAATCTGTGAGCCCGAAGCTCGTTTAAGAATTAGCGGCGATGGGAAGTATTACGAATGGATTGGTGAGCGTGTAGGTTCAGGAAACATGAGAATTACAGATGAAAAAGAATTTCAAATTTCCTATGATTTATGCATTCTGAAACCTTGGAAATCAAATTCAAAGACCACATTCCAGCTTTCTCAAAGTGGGGATCAAATAGAGGTCACTTGGACCATGGACAGCACACTCCCATTTTTTATGTTTTTCTTAAAAAAAATGATGGAACGATTGATTGGAATGGACTACGAGCGAGGCCTGCTCATGTTAAAGGACTATTGCGAGAAAGGCAGTGTAGATGCATCTTTAGATTTTTTAGGTGAATCGCAGTATGAAGGATGTTCATACTTGGGAATAAAGAATAGTTCAGCTTTAGATAATATGTCCGATGTGATGGGAGCTGATTTTGAGAAATTGACGGATTTCGCTTTGGCGAATAAGAAGCTCGTCAGCTCTGACTTTTTTTCTATTTACCATAAGTTTTCCTTTGGTAAAAACAGGGCTGATTTTACGAGCGCCCTTAGGCTAAAAGGGGAACCGATAGCTGCTAACCTACCGAAGGGGTTTTTCGTCGATTCTTTACCAAAAACAGTACTTTATACTATTAGACACAAGGGTACATATAAACTCCTTGGAAACGCCTGGGGTGCAATTACTGCTATGCAAAGAGCAAAGGAGTTTAAGTGCAATAAGAGAATGCATCCCATGGAATTTTATAGAAATAGCCCAAGGGATGTTGCACCACACGAATTAGTTTCTGATGTGTGCATGCCAATTGAATAGCCATTTTTCATGAGAGAATAAATATCTCCGGATTTCCATTTGTTATTTGTTGAAACAAGCTAATTTTGCCAAGTGGACATAAATATACTCTTACTGCAAATCGTCTTACCCCTTGGAGTTTTTATTATACTCGGCATTTTATTGCGAATATTTGTTATCCCTTTTCTTGTAAAGCTTAGCCATAAAACAGCTTGGGAAGGGGATGATGTTATTATACACGTTTTACAGGTCTACATTTTGTGGTGGTCTGTTTTGGGAGGGTTGGTTTATATTTCACCGCAAATGGGCTTAAAAAGCCATCACCTATTATGGGTAAAAGACGGCCTTTTGGCTGTTTTTATCTTATCAATAACCTTGGCCGCTTCTAAAATTGGCGGGGGGTTAACGCGAATTCCTCGCAACAGAAAAGGGGTTCAATTGCCTGATTCTACGATACTAAGTAACGTAGTTAAGGGGGTTATTTATGCGCTTGGTTTTATTTTAATTCTGCAAGCATTTGGGATTAAAATAACGCCACTTTTAACGGCTCTTGGAGTGGGTGGATTAGCAGTTGCTTTGGCTTTACAGGACACCCTAAGTAATTTGTTTGCTGGCATACAATTAATTGCTAGTGGAAAAACAAATATTGGCGACTTTATTGAATTGGAGAACGGTAAACGAGGGTTTATCACAGACATTAACTGGAGAAATACAACTGTTCAAACCGTTGGAAACAATACGGTAGTCGTTCCAAATAGCACCTTGAGTAATTCTATTATTGAAAATTTCTTTTTGTCAGACAGGCAAATTACATTTTATATAAATGTTGGGGTGGGGTATGAAAGCGACTTGGATAAGGTAGAGCAAATCTCTATTGAAGAAGCGAGAAAAGTTATGGCCGATTCTGAAGGAGGAGTTACGGATTTTGAACCCTTTGTTCGGTTTTACAATTTTGGGGATAGCAGCATTGATTTAAAAGTATTTGTAAGAGTAGAGGAGTACGCAGACCAATTCATCATTACCAGCGAACTAATCAAGCAGATTCACAAAAGATACCAGGAGGAAGGAATCAATATCCCTTTCCCTATTCGAACGATTATTCAGCAATAAAAAGATTTTTATAGTCGAAGCAGGCTCTAAACAAATCGGGGGTCGGTTTCCATTACATGCCCGCAGTTTTTACATGTGCGTAAATCCTCGCTGGCATAATATTCTTTAAATCGAGGCAAGAAATCTTTTTCAACGTCATCAAGTTCAAAGAAGGTTTTGTGTAATTGGGTGTTGCAGTTATCGCAAAACCACATGAGCCCATCGGCCATATTTTTTCCTTTTCGAATGCGTTCAATAACCAAACCAACACTTCCTTCTTCGCGCATGGGGCTATGCGGGATACATGGGGGGAGCAAGAACATGTCTCCAGGTCCAAGATGAATATCTTGTGGTTTTCCTTCAACTTGAATGCGTACCGTAATGTTTCCTTCTAATTGATAAAACAGCTCTTCAGTCTCATTAAAATGATAATCTTTTCGGGCGTTTGGCCCTCCTACAACCATCACAATATAATCTGTCCCCTCAGGGTACAGGTTTTTATTCGCAACGGGAGGCTTTAAATGGTGACGATTTTCTTCAATCCATTTATTTAAGTTGAAAGGCGCTCTAATCTCCATGTTTCAAATGTACAAAATCCCTTCATGGAATCAAATGCTATATTTCACTTGAATTTGGAATAGACGAGGGTCCTGAATATCTGCAGGCCTTCCGTAATATGCTGTATTTAATACATTTCTGATTTGGCCATTGATCCAAAAATGCTCACTGATTTCAAAACCTGCCCTCAAATCAAAAATAAGTGCATTTCCCATTCTGGGTCTGCTTTCCAAAACTCCCGGTATAAAAAGATTGATGGGAAAGCCTTGAAAAGCGGCATCTATGTTCTCCATTTTACTCATATACCGTGCACTCAATCCAACCATCCAACCACTGTGGCGGTTATACTGCCAATCAAACTTGTACAAATGCTTATATCTATATTTGAGAAACAAAGTGCTATCGCTTCGAGTATTATTAAAGGTTAAAGGTTTTTTAAGGACGCTTTCGTCAATGGCAATGACTTTGTTTGGTTCTAAATTTTTGGCGTCGCTAAACGTATACCCCGTAAGAAGCACCCAGTCATATTTACGAGTTTTATATTGGGCCATTACTTCAAGTTCTA
Organism: Bacteroidota bacterium; assembly: GCA_030836345.1. Classification (GTDB taxonomy): domain Bacteria; phylum Bacteroidota; class Bacteroidia; order NS11-12g; family UBA955; genus CALKCM01. The sequence continues at coordinate 290 of JAURQA010000115.1, read as the reverse complement.
CTCCTTGAACCCTTCCTTTCCCGGCGTTTAAACTTTTAAATCCATATCCAGATTCAGGTGGAGTAGGTATGGCAACCCATTGGCCAAAAGTGAACTCCATCATGTCATCCAAGGTGTTTTGGAATAAGGCTAAATCAACAAATGCGCTTAGTTTTTTTGTTTGTATGCCTTGTTTAATTCCTATTTCTGCGGCCAAGCTCGTTTCTGGTCTTAATTCGGGATTTGCATACACTGTTATGGGCCCCACACTGGTTTGAGTAAATGCTTCAGCCACGCTGGGAAAACGGAAC
>JAURQA010000114.1 GCA_030836345.1 Bacteroidota bacterium | reverse complement strand
TAAAACGTCTACTGCTGTATTTAATGCCCATTTCTGAACCCAAAACAATCTCGTTCTCCAATTGCTTCACTTTGGAATTGGTTCGATCAAAAACATTGTTAAACCTACTGGGCCTATTTAGATAACCCAAATTACCAAAAATATTGATGTCTTTGGTAAGATTATATCCCAGGCCTGTTTTTAGCGTTGTTCCAGCAATATTAACCCAATCTGTCACTCCAGGGCTTTCGTCTGGATTTACTCTAAAGTAGTCTGTTCTTTTGTAAGATGAATAGCTTAAACTGGCGTTAATAAAGGTAGAAATCTTATTTTTCGCATACTCATATTCGGCAAAAGTTCCTGCCCAACGCACATTTCCATAATTTTTCCAGTCATAAGCGTCTCCTTCTTTATAAAGGCGGCTGGTATTCCCCGGCATGGTATCATTGGCATCTGGTCTAAAATACTCTCCCCCCAACAAATCGTGAACCCTGCGGTAGTGTTCTCCTTCATAAACTCTTAAATCAATACCTGCGGTGAATGTATTGTGTTTATCTATTTTAAAATTAAAGGTATTTAGCAAACCTGCCCACTTATGATTGTTCACATCCTCGGATAAAATACCCGTTGATTTTCGTAAACTGGGATGGTAAGCAGGATCTACATTTGGAGCAAATACAGATCCGTATCTATTGGCATTGTAGGCTCGCTGAAAAATATATTGCCCATATAAATTGGGGTCTTGTCTAAGGCCATGAGATCGGACACCGCCACCTCGGCCTATGGATGCGTATAAGACAGCGCTATTAAACATTCGTGCATTTGGCTTATAGTCAAATTTTAGATATGCCTGAGGTTTAAAAAATTTATTTCTTCGTTCGTTAACGAGCTCATTTCCTGTACTTACTCTCTGCCCATCTTTCAGTTCCGTTCTATCCAATTGACCCATATGCTGATTGTATCTGCGACCTTGATCTACAACCATACCATTAATGGTTGTGTCCAGACCTGTTTCTTGGGCCAGTTGATTTGAATATAAAGGCAAGCGCGCTTTATAACTTCTTTGACCATGCTCCTGTGGGGCGCCAATGAAAGTAAAACTCAAATTAGCTTTTTTGCCAAAACGTTTCTCAACCTTGGTAAAAATAGAATACATGTTATCATAAAGGCCATCCACATAGCCATCTGAGGATCTTTTGGTAAGAGCAAACACCGCTCCCCAATCCCCTTTTAAGCGACCCGTATTAACAAATGCTGAATACTGCTGGTAGTTGGCATCTCCATATTCCATAGAAGCACCCGCTGCAAAGCGCTCTGCAAAGCCTCTGGTCACAATATTTATCGTTCCTCCAACAGAAGGGTTTGCTAATCGGCTAGATCCCAAGCCTCTTTGAATTTGGGTAAATGAGGTTACCTGAGAAAGGCCGAACCAATTGCTCCAATATACGGCGCCATTCTCCATATCATTTACAGGTATTCCATCGACCATTACCGCAATATTTCTTTGATTAAAACCTCGAATGGTAATTCTTGCATCCCCTGCACCACCACCCTGTTGTGTAGAATACACACCAGGGGTATTATTGAATAATGTAGGTAAATCTGCACTACCTAAACTCTCTCGTATGTCTTTCCCAGTAACATTGGTATAAACAATAGGCGTTTTTCTGTTCTTACCCGCAATACTTGCAGTAAGTTGGACTGCCTTCATGCTCATGCTTGAACTGACCAAGTATACCTCTATAGGGTCTTTAGAAACCTTTCTTGTACTTGTTTCATACCCTTTAGAGGAAATGGTTAAAACTGAGTCCTTAAGACCAACATTGATGGTAAAATCTCCAGAAACAGCTGTTTCAATCGACTTTTTTCCCACAACAACAGTGGCCTTAATGCCTTCATTTGTATTTGCGTCCATAACAGTACCTGTTACGGTGGTTTGTCCAACCAAATTACCAATGAAGGCAAGCAGACAAAAGACTACGAGTATTTTTTTCATGCCTACTCTTTAAGTAGTCTAGCAGAATGGATTAGACCATTAGTACCTGTTATGGCAATAATATACTGACCCTTGCTTAAATTGCTTAAATCTAAAGTATACCCATGCATGCGGGCAAAATTATTTTCTTTGTAATTAATTGTTACCGTTTTACCATTTAATGCAATCACTTCTAATGATGCTAATTGACCATGAAAAGGAATAAACGTTGAGTTCAAAGCTGGGTTTGGAAAAAGGTTTAAAGTTGTTTTCTTAACTTTAGGTGAACTTAAAGTTTCGCAATCACAGGCATGTGTTCCAAAAGAATCAAATGTATTTATTGGGAAAACCTCCCACTCTTCTCGCGGATTAAAAAAATCCGGGTTCGCAGTAACACCAGAAACAATGGATTTTTTTCGAATTAATGTTTTATTGATGGTACACCATAAGCCCAAACCAGTGTTGTAAGGGAATGAGTCACTCCAACCAATGGTTCTAGTGCTTCCGCCAAGCCTTGGTCTTTCGCCAATTTTTCCAAAAATATCAATAGGTAAATATGGATTTGTGGGATCTGAAGGGTTAGGATCAATAATATCTAAACTTAGGGCATCGTCGCCATTAAAACTCATGCTAAAGCTAATGTTATAATCTTTACTTAAAAGCAAATCTGCCTTGTTTAATAACTCAGCAGAAGCTGCAGTATCTTGACCAGTTGCGCCAATATCTGTTCTATCTATGACTAAATTAAAAGTACTTAATGGTTCAATTGTACCGCTTAATTTATCTGAGTACTGAGGACTCCAGGCAAATGACCCATTAGACCACCTGGTCAATCTGTAATCTTTCAAATCAATCGCTTTATCCGTAGGATTATACAATTCTAAGGCTTTGTTGTTATTGCTACCTTCAATGTATTCAGAAATAAAAATTTGATCGCATTGAGCTATCGCACTGATACTTGAGCAAACAGCGAAAATTAATAGAGTATTTTTTCTTATCATAATGGAGCAAATATAGATTTAGGTAAGGAAAAGGCACATATTATACCAATTATTTTTTTACACACGTTTCATTTAAACAATTGAAAAACAATGTTTTAAATGAGGTATATAGGCAATCCAAAGTATTGTAAATTTATTAACATTTCCACGACACACCTTTTTTTTGTTTGAATGCGGGGATAAGCTTCAGTGATTAAAGGTAAAATTCAATTAAATTGCAGCCAAATTTGAAACACCTTGCGATTGTAATATTCCTATGCGCTTCCTGCACCAATATCCGGTATTTGGGAAATAGGACCATGCCTGTGAACCATTCCATCCATTCTAACCAAGAAATAGAGGACTTTATAGACCCATACAAGAAGCAACTATCCAAATCGATGCATTCCTTTTTGGCTGTATTGGATACTTCATATTCTAAGGCAAAACCCAATGGGAATCTAAATAATTTATGTGCTGACCTTATTTACCGGCATGCTTTAGGTATAAATTCTGAGGAATTTATATCATTTTGCATTTTAAATTATGGAGGCTTGCGTTCTAGCCTTCCCGCTGATTCTATTTTTACAAAAAATATCTTTGAGCTTTCTCCATTCGAGAACCATTTGGTTATTTTAAAATTATACCCGCAGCACTATGATTCTCTTTTCCGTTATTTAATATCTCGAAAATCGGACCCTGTTTCTGGTCTTGTTTTAAACACCCGAGAGGGCCAGGTAAAAATACAAGGGGCTAAATTTGATAGTCGCAGGCCATTATACTTCGTAACCAATAATTATATGGCTAATGGAGGCGATGGTTTCGGAATTTTATTAGAAAGCGAATTGAGGAAAGACCTAGATATTACCATGCGAGAGGCCTTAATGATTGAATTAAAAAAAGAGTATTTAGAAAATGGCTTTATCAGGCCAAGGAATCAAAGGAGGTTTATCCATGAATAGAAGGTCATTTATAAAAAAATCGGCGATTGTTTCAATGGCACTTTTTATACCTAAGTTCATTCTTTCTAAACCTTGGTATAAGTTTAAACGTAAGATCAAAATCCTGCATACCAATGATTTTCATAGCCGCATTGAGTCTTTCGACTTAAACCATGCTAAATATCCAGGAATGGGCGGTATTAGCCGTATTAAAACGCTTATTGATAGGGAAAGAAATGATGAGACACTATTGCTAGACTCCGGAGATATTATGCAAGGCACTCCCTACTTTAATCAATTTGGCGGCTCCATGGAAATTGAATGGATGAATCGGGCTAAGTTTGATGCATCTACTTTGGGAAATCATGACTTTGATAATGGGCTTGAAAGCCTTTCAGACTGGATTAAGCAAGCCAATTTTGATTTCGTAAACTGCAATTATGAAACGACAAATACACCTATTGAGGGCTTACTTAAACCATATGTAATAAAACAAGTAAACCAGCGTAAGGTGGGTATTATAGGCGTAGGGATTAACCCCGAGGGACTTATTCCAAAGAAAAAGTGTGAGGGCATTGGATATTTAGATCCTGTTTTCAGGGCAAATTACTGGGCAGAGCACTTAAAATCTCAGGAAAAGGTAGATATGGTTATTCTACTCTCTCATCTCGGGTTTTCATATAAATCAGCCAAAATAGATGATT
>JAURQA010000113.1 GCA_030836345.1 Bacteroidota bacterium | reverse complement strand
GTTTCTACAAAAGTTAGATCTGGCAATAAACGACATTTAGTATGGGTTTTTATTTGTAGATTTGAGCCAACTCAAATGCACTGTAGGGTAAGTATTAATAACCAAGTTTTTCATTTTGATTGGGACGAAGCAATTGACATTTCTCAATCGTTTGGACCTGATGGGGCTAACCCTAGGGCTTTTCATCTTCCGCCGACAGAACACAAACCCGTAGAAGTCGGTGATTTCATAGGTTCAGTTAAACGCGGTGGCAGTGCGAATTGCGATATCATTACCTTTTGTGCTCATGGAAATGGAACGCATACAGAATGTTTTGGGCATATATCTCCTAAGCAAGAAAGCATCAATCGATTTTTACCAAAGAGTCTTTTTGTGGCGCAGTTAATTAGCATTGTTCCGGAGAACATAGGAAATGATCTCGTCATCACAAAAGCCATTCTCGAAGGCAAAATAAATAAAGGTATTCAGGCACTCATTTTAAGAACAGATATTGATGTCATCGAAATTGGAACAAATTGGAGTGGAAATAACCCTCCTTATTTTTCGCCGGAAGCATTGGCTTATATACGCTCACAGGAAATAACCCACCTTCTTACTGATTTGCCGTCTGTAGATAGAGAAGATGATGGAGGCACCTTATCTGCTCACAAAACCTGGTGGAATGTGGATGGGAATATTCGATCTGAAGCCACTATTACCGAACTTATTTATGTGGGTAGGCACATTAAAGATTCAAAATATCTTCTTCAAATTCAAGTTGCTCCAATAGAATCAGACGCTGCCCCAAGTAGGCCATTGATTTTTCCAATACAAGATTAACCTTGATCCATTCAGAGCAAATATTATTCCTCGCAAACCACCTGCTAGGTCGATTGTATCCATCCAAACCTAAACATGCGCCCCACTCAATTCTCATTGTTAAGTTAGATGAAATTGGTGATGCAATATGCGCTTTACCCGCAATTAATGAACTCATATCAAAAAATCCAGGCGCTGCCATTGATATCCTTTGCAAACCTTATTGCAATGATGTTTTCAAAGGAATTAAAGGAATTCATAAAATTTTAAATACAGAATCCCAATGGATGAAAAAATACGATTGGGTGGTGGAACTGCGCGGAAACTGGAGCACATTCTTCAAATCCTTGCGATATTGGCCAGCCTTTAGGTTTAATAGAGGTACTGTGAGACTGCAAAACAAAGGCAAACAAAAACACGAAATTGACACAAACTTTGACATCATAAGTTCAATAAATGTAAAGGACAAAGGAGTAAGAAACTGGCCAAAGAGCATTAAAGAGGAGAGCGCTATTGCCAACTTTAAATTGGAGAATACCTTAGGCCAGTATGTTGTGGTTCATGCAAGCGCCCGAAAAAAACTGAGGAAATGGGGTGCTGAAAACTTCAAAAATATCAGCTCCTATCTTTGGAAAAAGCATGCTATCAAATCCGTTTACATTGGGGTTCAATCTGAAACTGAGCAAATTCAAGAAATAACAATAGGCAGGGAAGAATATATGGTTAATGCAGCAGGCGTGTTTCCCATATCTCAGTTGGCCGAACTCTTAAAACAAAGTGCTTTTTTTATAGGTAATGAGAGTGGTCCCTTGCAACTGGCAGACTATTTAAATATTCCATCTCTCTCCTTTTTTGGTCCTGGAGTCCCCACTGTTTTTTACCCAAGAAACGTGAACTCAAAGGTATTGCATCATGTTTTGGATTGCAATCCATGTAATCAAATAAACTGCGTAAAAGAAACTCCTTGCATCGATTTAATATCACTGGCAGAGGCTCAAATCGCTCTGGAAGAAATAATAAATAAAACGAGCTAGGGGGGATGGTTCAATTATTGTGTAGTAATGAAACTAATTAATTATGGCAAGAACCTTTGAAGTTACAATTCTTGGAACCGGCTCCGCTAAACCAACAAAACAGCGATTGCCCTCGGCCCAAATTGTTCGCATGGGGCCAAAACAATTCTTAGTTGATTGTGGCGAGGGAACCCAATTACAAATGATGCGCAAAGGCATAAAATTTAATAATATACAAGCTATTTTTATTAGTCATCTTCACGGGGATCATATTCTTGGTCTACCTGGATATATTAGCACTTTAAGCCTGCACAACCGCACAAAGAAATTACATATTTATGGGCCTCCGGGAGTTGAAGATCTCGTGCAACTAGTCCTTAAAATTGGAAGAACCCATCTTTCATTTGAAATTGAATACCACATTGTTCCCAAAGCTCCCTTTTCACAGATTATTGATGAATTTGGATACAGCGTATATGCAGTTGCACTGAAACATAGAATTGAGTGCTACGGATACATATTTGAAGAAGCTGGACCAGACAGAAGTATATTAAATGAAGCCTGTGAATTAAATGATGTTCCACTGCACTTTTACGAAAAGTTAAGGATGGGAGAAGACTTTGAACATATTAATGGCCAAGTAATTAAGAATGTGGATCTCACTGTTTCGGCAGCACCCCATCGCAAATATTCATATATGTCTGACACTATTTATGATCCGAGCATTGTCCCATACATCAGGAAATCAGACCTTTTATATCATGAATCTACCTTCCTTCATGCCATGGAAGCGCGGGCGAAAGAAACGTTTCATTCAACGGCTAAACAGGCCGGAATAATTGCGCAAAAGGCCGAAGCTAAAGAATTGCTTTTAGGACATTTTAGCTCCAGGTACTCTGATGTTTCTGGCTTTAAAGAAGAAGCAAAAATAGAGTTCCCTAATACTTCAATTGCCCGAGAAGGGCAAACATATACAATAAAGTAAACACTGCTATTATAGTGAATAAGTGCGCGTTCACAAACGCTCTATCCTTCATAGATTTGAAAATATAATCATGGCTGGAAAGAAAAAGAAAAAGGGAATCAAGGATTTTGAGGAAAATTCCGGGCAAGATAAAATTCTACCAAACTTAAAAGAAGCTGGAGAAATACTTTCCTTAAAAAATGAAAGGACCCGAAAAGCCCTTGGTTTTTTTCTTATGGTTCTCACTGCCGCTCTCTTCATTTCTTTCATCTCCTTCTTTTTTTCATGGAGCAGCGATCAAGATTACTTAGCGAATAAATCGTATTCTGAATATCAAGAAATTAATGGAGCTGTTGAAAATGCTCTGGGCTTATTGGGGGCTCGTTTAGGGTATATATTTATACAGAATGGCTTTGGCTTTTCCGCATTCTTATTATTGCCAACAATCTTACTTTTAGGGATATGGTTATTTTTTGATTATAAACCGTTTATTATTATTCGAGTTGCTATCCACTCCTTACTATTAATGGCGCTATTGAGCCTGGGTACTGCTTTTATATTCAAATCTTGGTATCCACTTATTGGTGGAGCTTTCGGCTATTTTGGGATCGTAAAATTAACAGGACTTGTAGGAACCATGGGGACCTTTTTATTCATGTTTGTTTATGGAGTGCTTTACTGTATTCTATTTTTAAACCTCAACCCTTTTGATAAAATAAACCTACCGTTTTTTATGAAAATGAGGGAAAAGCTAAAGGCTAAAGAAAATCCAAATAGTCCTTCAAATGATGAGGAAACCGTTGAAAATTTAACAGACTTTGAACTCGATATATTAGGAGAAACAGAAGGGATACATTTAGATCCAATCCCTCCGATTAAAGTAAAGTCGATAGAACCAGAGCCTATTGAAGAGCAATCCAATGAAATCAACCTAGATACCAAACCGATTGCAGCGATTAAGCAAGAGGAAAAAGAGAGCTCTTTTGAAATTGAAGACAATACAAAAAAGGAAGAGAAGCTTGTCAAAAAGAACAATCCTGATAAAAAAGACCATTTTGGAATTGAAACAGAATTCGACCCAAAACTTGAATTGAGCAATTATATTTTTCCTACGCTTGATTTACTCCAAGAATATGACCAGATAAAACAAGAAATAGATGTAGCTGAAATAGAAAAAAGCAAAAATCTAATTGTTCAAACCTTAAGCAACTATAAGATTGGAATTTCTAAAATAAAAGCAAGTGTTGGTCCAACAGTTACTTTGTATGAAATTGTTCCTTCAGCTGGTGTTAAAATTTCTAAGATAAAAAACTTGGAGGATGACATTGCTCTGAGTTTAGCTGCCTTAGGGATAAGAATTATTGCTCCTATTCCCGGTAAGGGAACCATTGGAATTGAAGTTCCCAATAAGAATCCCGAAATGGTGCCCATGAAAACAGTATTGGCCTCCAGCCGTTTTCAAGACAGTGAATTCCAATTGCCCGTTGCACTTGGAAAAACCATTTCCAATGAAATATTTATTGCAGATTTAGCCAAAATGCCTCACTTGCTCATGGCAGGAGCCACGGGTCAAGGAAAGTCAGTAGGGTTAAACGCTATTCTTGTAAGCCTACTTTACAAAAAACATCCTGCTTATATCAAATTTGTCTTGGTCGATCCCAAGAAAGTAGAACTTACCTTATTTAATAAAATTGAGCGTCACTATTT
>JAURQA010000112.1 GCA_030836345.1 Bacteroidota bacterium | reverse complement strand
TCTGGTGATAATTTATTAATATCATCTAGGTATGCTAAATTAACAGATAGGATACCACCTGCCGAAGTTCCCCCCATAAAAATTTGGTCTTTGTCTATCTTATATACATTTGAAGTTTTAGCATCCTTCCTGAAAAACCTCACTGCTGCTTTTCCGTCTTGAATCGCACGAAATACTGTTTTAATCATGCTTTGCTCCACGAGTAAGAAAGCGGTATTTGATACCAGTCTGTAATCAATGCAAGCGGCTACATAGCCTCTTTTCGCCATTTCTCTGGCCATATAAACCAAAGTTGTAGACTCTTTACTGCCAGAAACAAAAGAACCTCCAAAACAAAAGATAACTAGCGGCCTAAGGCTTCCGGTATCTCCCTTCCCTTCATAAATATCCATATATAAATCCTGATATTCACTGGCGCTATTTACAGATCTTCCATACTTTACAGTGCTTTTTGTCGTTTCAGTAAAGATAGTATTCTGGTATCTACCCTTACAAATCTGTGCATTTGAAATAGAAGTGAAAATGAGCAAAAAGTTAAAAAAAGTGATCTTGAATATTCGCATAAAGTAAAATTAGTTTAAAATTTCCGAAAATAAAAATGAACGCTAACTACTAATGCACAAGGGTGACCGTTCCAGTCATTTTATATTCTTTATCATCCCAGCCCGTAAATGTTAAATACCAAGCATAGACCCGATCCTCAGATTTTTCTCCTTTGGTTTGACCATTCCATTGCTCCTTTCTATTTTGAGTTTCCCACACCTTTTGACCCCATCGGTTAAATACACGCATATGATAGGTTTTGGCGTATAATGGAGTTACACCCCATAAATCATTGGTTCCATCTCCGTTGGGCGACATTCCACTTGGAACCCACATTTCTGGCTGATGGATCAAGTAAATCCAGTTACTTTCACTTTGATATGGGTTTACTTGAACTGATTTTTTGGTTGCAGTTACTCTAAAATAATAGCCTCCCCAATCATAATTATCGGTGATATTTTGCGTAAGTAAACTTAATGTATTAGAGCCTTTTCTCCATTTTTCAATATCATTCCTGTACTCCAACTGATAATCATTGACCCCTTGCTCCCAATTGATATAAGCTTGCCAATTCAAGTTAAATAAAAAATCGGGATTTCCTTTTTCATTTCCGCGGAGTACAATATTGCACTGCTTCAATGATTTCTCAGAAGCATGTCCACATATATCTGTTACCACTACTGCATAACAATAGCTCGTTTCATCTACATTAAACGAAGAATCTATTAAAAAGGTATCCGTAGTTCTTTTAAAAAGAGAAAAAGAGCTGTGTACATCCCTAGAACTTCGGTAAATCTCGAATTCCTTAAAATCGGGTTCATTCGAACTGAACCATTCCACACGCACCCGCTTATCTTCTTCAACCGTAACACGTTTCATTGAAACGCCTTCTATAGGTTTATTTAATTCTCGAATTGTACAGAACTTTTCAGTTGGAAAAGTCTCTTTATCACAAATATTAATACCCACGAGGTAAAAGCAGTAATCCTCTGTGAAAGGATTGGTAGGCATTACCAAGGAATAAGAACCTCCATCCGCATCAGTAGCAATAAAAAGTGTTTCAGTCGTTCCGTCCGGCTTGTCCATTCGCAATTCTAATTGTTTAAAATACTGAAGGTTTGGGCTTGTCGGATCCCAACTTATGGCCAGTTCATTCGTAGCTCTATCAAAATTCAAACAGACCGACTCTGGCGGGATAACAAGAGGAGGAGGCTCAACCAAAAACTTAAGTAAAGCCACGTGAGTATCTTGCGTTGGGCATCCAAAATCTATGATGGTTACTTCTATAATAGCAGTGTCCAATGAAATATTGGCGCAAGTCGTATTCCAAATAAGATTCAATTTATTGGGTCTTATAATTCCGTTTGGCGGAAACGAAAGATCCTTAGTTATCAAAATGCGCGGTGTGTCAGCCAGAATTGCTCCACCTCTATTCACATATCTGTACTGAACTTGTACTTGGTCGAAATAATCTGGATCTTTTATGTCCAAATCAAGCGTAATTTGGTTGGTGGCTATCACCTTTATAAAAGTATCAGCCATAAATGGTTTTCTATTTAAATTTTCAAAGTCAATTTTAAAGACGGCATTGTTACAATTATTACTACTCATGGTTCGACTGTACGCACCAGCAGTGGTAGGAAATAATCCATTATTGAAATTGCCTCCACAGCCTCCACAAACTGCTTGGTAAATGACTCCCTTTTTATCAAAACGGCTGGTTCCTCCATCTACGTGCTCTTGGGAAACCTTACCATTGGCAGAAACACCTCCGAAAAATGTACCGTAAAGCAATGAATTCATTTCTTGCGAAAATACAGCCACATAAAAATCACTGCCATCCGTTTGTTGTTGAAACGCATCTGATGTAATTGGTAATCCATTAGTAAATCCTCTGTTTCTATTTGTTTTAGAACTAAGACCTGAACTATTGGTTGCTCCACCCCATCCACTAATAAATATTCGCTCACATTGGTCGACCAAAAAAGCAGAAGGACTTAAATTAGGAATATCAGAATCTCCTCCAATATTTGTATTGATTTCTATCTTTGATAAAGAGGTATCAAAACGTGTAATATATTGTCCCTTTTGACCGTAATCTAGGGCAGATCCAACGACGGGCATAAACCCGCTTGTTTGCCCATAAGTATAAGGCCTACCACTATTGTCTGTTTGGACAAAGTATGCTTGATCATAACCAGGAGTCCCGTGATGTCTAGCGTTAAGAATCGATCCATCGGTTACATCCAGTTTTAAAATAAGGCCATCTGTTAAACCTCCTTGATAAGCATTGGTGAAAGCTGGATACTTATTGTTTAGCGATGAAGAACTGCTGCCTCCAGATACAAATAAATCATTATTTTGACCAATGGCCAAACCGTAAAAGGCATCTGCTCCCACGCCTCCTATTAGTCGAGTCCAGTTTAAATTCGTAAGCGTTTTTGATAAAGAAAATACAGTAGCATCTTGTTTACCTGAAAATAAGTCTCCATTTACGGTTCGAGGGAAATCTAAACTGTATGTGGTTCCACATACCAAAACATTATTCCCATGAAGAATGATTTCTCCTCTAAATTCATCTGCATAATTATAGAGTAAATCATAATCATTTACATTAACCACTCCATCTCTAAAAGCCAAGAGCGCATCAATTGTACTCCCGCCAAAATATGTACTCCCCAATAGCGTTGTGCCATCAGCGGACAAATGGCTTACAAAAAAGTCATAGCTTCCATTGTGAGTAGGATCATATGCATTACTCACAGGAAAATCAGCACTTGCTGTGCTTCCCATAATATATAAGCTTCCATCTTTGTCTGCAACCATGGAATGTGGTTGCTCATTGTTGTCGCCGCCCAAATAAGTAGCGTAGAGCAGTCGAGAACCATCTGGACTAAATTTAAGCACTCCTAC
>JAURQA010000111.1 GCA_030836345.1 Bacteroidota bacterium | reverse complement strand
ATTATTCTTCTTATATATTTCACCTGCGGAAGTTGAGATATTGATCATTGTATCCCCTTCGGCCACTGGTACCATTGGTTTAAAGTGAACAGTATATGCGAAATTATTTGATGTTGCTGCTGTTCCAGTTGCGTTCACTTGAACTCCAACGGGTAAGTCAACCAATGAACCAATAAAAGAAGATTGTGCTCCAGCGTAGGTTACAGAATCTGCATCTTCAGTCCTCAGGGGAACCTTAATTGTTTTAACAGCGCTACTATTTACTAAAGTGTTGTAGTTAATGTTATCTCTGTTCGGATAAGCCAAAACATTAATTCCCGTAGTAACTACAAGTCCTGCTCTTGAGATTCCGTTATTAGGCGTAGTGAAATATTGAACAATCATGGTATCTACCACCTCAGTCATTGATCCACCAACCATTGTTGAATCTAAATTTCTGATGTAAAAACGAAGAAAATTAATACTATCTACCATATAATCGTTGTGTTGACTTAAGAGAGGACTCAAACCAAGATATGTGCTATCTTTAGGATCAAAACTTTGTCCTACTACTTGAGTACCAATAGAGAGTAATCGATCATCATGGAAGACCCACCTTGCATTGGTATCAAAACTCATGAAACGTACCGAGTAATCTAGGGCGCCCGCTACATTTTGCTCAAAAGCTCTTGCATAGTTATACCATTCGCTTACTGTCATGGCCGAAGGGTCAGAAGTAAATTTAGCATCCACCATATCTAGGGTGCCTTGGTTAATGTTTAATTTAGGAATATCTGCATTTGGAATGCCTTGCGCAAAAGCTGCACCCGTTATTGCCATTACAGATAATAGTTGTACTAATTTTTTCATCTAATTCTTTCTATTCTTTTTCTTTCGTACAAAGAAAGCTATCATGTTTTAGAAAAAAAAGTATTTCCGGGAACAATTACAATATACTAGCACAAATTAAACACTAATCAGACGAATGAGTAATCTTTAATCTCCATTCATGCATATCACTTATTGAACCTTCACGTATTTCAAAGAGGTGTTGCTTAATTCTTGCTGAGATTTTATTCGGCCCATCTGCTGAAACTGCAAATCGTTCGCTTTTAAAACCGAACTCATCAATATTTAAAATGGCTGCTGCTGTTCCCGAAATAAAAATTTCATCCAATGTTCCATTTTTTTGTCCTTCAACCAATTCGTCTACGCTTATTTTACGTTCCTCTACATCAAGACCCATATCCTTGGCTATTTGTATAACACTGTCTCTAGTTATGCCCTGTAAGAGCGTGTCTGATTTTTCGGGAGTCACTATTTTTCCGTTGAATACCAAGAAAATATTAGTGGTTCCTGTTTCTTCTATGTATTTATGTTCAATCGCATCAGTCCATAGTATTTGATCAAACCCTTCACTTTGAGCTAGAGCTGTTGGTTTTAGGGCGGCTGCATAATTACCAGCACATTTGGCATAACCCGTACCGCCTCTTACTGCACGCGAGTAATTTTGTTCGATTTTAACCTTTAAGGCTTTATTATAATATGGGCCAACGGGGCAGCAGAATATACAGAAGGTATAGTTATCCGATGGTTTAACGCCAATGTATGCATCGGTTGCAAACATGTATGGCCTTATGTATAAGGCGCTATTGGGCACATTTGGAACCCATTTGGAATCTATTTCAATAAGTTTCGTTAAGCCTTCCATAAAAACATCTTCTGGAAGCGAGGGCATCATCATCCGTTCTGCAGAAACATTTAACCGTCGGGCATTGTCTCTGGGCCTAAATAAAGAAATCTCACCTTTTTCGTTAGAGAATGCTTTCATTCCTTCAAAAATGGCTTGTCCATAATGCAACGCACTTGTTGCTGGGTTTAATTGGAATGCCTCAAAAGGTTGGATCCGCGCATTTTTCCATGTTCCATCTTCATAATCACAAACAAACATATGATCTGTGTATATTTTACCGAATGCGATGTTATTTTGATCGAAGGTTGAAATTCTGCTAGCCGTATTTTTGGTAATTGAAATTGGAATCATGTACTTTCGCAAAAGTAATTCTTTCATAAATAAATCATGGCAGATGTTGAAAATAAAATCTTGAGTTCCTCGGCAGAAGTATTCAGTACTTTATCCGATGGGGTGTTTGCTATTCCTGCAGATAATGCCATCCCAAAGGGTGTAGAAGGACCCTACGAAGCTCACTTTTTAATTGCCTTGGAGAGCGATTCCGGTGCTTTGTGGAATTTAAAAGTATTTAAAGAATTGAGAAAATTAATTCAGTCCATGAAAATTAAACGAAAGGCTTTACGTGCGGAAGAGGTCGGTTTTATAAATTTAAAAAGTCATTCCTTTGAGCACTTGGCCCAGTTGATTGATTATACGGAGCCTGTATATCTGATGCTTTTTAGTGCTTCTTGGCCTTTTAAAGAAGTGGAGATAAGGAAGCATGAAACACAAAAAGTGGGCTCATTAAATGTTCTGCGGCTGCCTGCCTTGGATGAGATTAAGCAAAATATAGATTCTAAGCAAAAGACATGGAATAGCATTAAACGTTATTTGGATATGTAAGAACATGCTATTTTTATTTTAATTGTTCAAAAAATACCGTATTTTTGAGTATGCCTATTTTTCTGAAGAATGCATTACACTGCGCTGTTCTTTGGACTTTTGTTCTACTCAGCAATAGTCTCACTGCTGATCATGTTAATGGGGGAGAGATTTCTTATAAACATATAGGACAAGGTAAATATCAAATTTATTTAACCCTCTACCGAGATTGCAACGAATGTGAGTTTAACCAAGGGGGATGCCTGGATGTTACAAAATTGAATATTTATGCTAGCCAAAGTTATCAGGGTGCGAGCTCTAAGGTTGGTGAGTTAAGCTTATCATTTTTAAAAAGAGAGGACCTTAGTCCTTTATGTAAATCTGTATCCAGCAAATGCGTCGGGGGCGCGAGCACAATAGGGACCGAGGCTTGGACCTGGTCAGCGCTCGTAGATTTAGATACGTTTAATAAAGACTATTGCGAATTTGAAATAGGGATTCGCGTGGAAAATAGAAAAGCAGTTT
Source organism: Bacteroidota bacterium (assembly GCA_030836345.1). Lineage (GTDB taxonomy): Bacteria > Bacteroidota > Bacteroidia > NS11-12g > UBA955 > CALKCM01. The sequence continues at coordinate 103 of JAURQA010000111.1, read as the reverse complement.
ATGGCACAATTAAACAGGCTTTTTATACGCATGCTATTATTAATCGATGCAATGACCAAGAGAATAACTCTGCGGTGTTTAAAGCTAAACCTATCCATCATTT
>JAURQA010000110.1 GCA_030836345.1 Bacteroidota bacterium | reverse complement strand
TCCATGACCTGCTTTTTGCATCCCTTGAAAAGCTTCAGCAAATTGTCGACCTCCCTCTTTCCTACCCGATTCAGAAAATTTATAATTAGTGGTTCCGTTTTTGTCTAATGTTAGTAATAATCCTGCTTCCGTTATTTTATGGAGGTGATACTCTAAATTTTGATAAGAAGTATTCAAAAAAGGAAGCATTTGGGGTAGGCTTACTTCACTACCCATACCTTCACCATGCATCCAGTAGAGCACTTGAAGAATTTCATCCTTCCAAAATAAAGAACGCAATGCACTATCTTCTATCGTTTCATTTTTCATAAACTTTCTTCAAATAAGGTATCTCCTCTTAGTTTTTTAGTTTCTAAAACAATAGTTGGTTTCTGTCCTAAATCTTCCAATATACGTAAAATTTCAGGAATTTTTGCATCAACTTCAGCTGTTAGGTGTTCACCTGCTTGCTCAGCTCCAGGTTCAACATCTACTAAAAAAACTTCTTTGGGCCAAATTTTGAAATGCTCACCTATCACCAAAAGATTTTCTACAGAAATCACCCCGGTTGCGGCATCGCCAACACAGGCTTGAATTTGTTTTTCAGAAGGTAAGTGCCCCATCCACTGAAAAACCGAAATATCTCCAATTTTTCTTTCAGGTCTTTCAATGGCTACCAAAAATATTACTTTATCAAAAGGTTTTTCTAGGGTCTGAAAATATTGAACGATCGCGATAGGACCCCAATTCATTTCTTCGACAGTAACAGAACCATTCCATGAAATAGATTGAATCTGAGGTAGCAGAATTGGTCCAACTGAATGGTTACTAAGTAAATGATAACCTACTGTACCAATAAGAACATTTTTATTCAACTCCACAAGCACAGGTTGTTACTTCCCGTGTTACCATATGGTCGCTATCCTTCGCCATGATATGTGTAGTACATGGCATACAAGGGTCGAAACTTCGTATGGCCCTCAAAATATCTATTCCCTTATAGTCTTCAGGTTTATCGAATTTTTCAAGGATAGGTGTGTTTAGTACTGCTTCTTCATAAGGGCCCATTTCTCCCCAAGGAGTCCTTGGTGCTGCATTCAATGTAGAAGGTGTAATAATTTGATAATTTTCAATAAGCCCATTCTCGATTATAAGGTGGTGGGTAAGGAAACCTCTACCAGCACCCCATGCACCAAATCCGATATGTGTTCCTTTTTTAGGAATTTCGTAAGGCACACTAACTTTAGTATCGCCGTTTTTGATTAGATCCATAGCCATCATCCAATTTTCCATGGCAACCATGGCCGAATAAGGTATACAATACGCTCTTGCTCGGTTACGTTCAAAAGCATTCCAATGCTCAGGAATTTTCCATTCCAAGGTTTTTTCTGGGAGAAGATGTTTCGGTACATGAATTTTCATACTCGTACCTGTGTTTTCTAAAAATTTACTTGCCGGAGCTTTTTGGGCCTTTGCTGTCATGTACATTCTGGTGTATGCCCCTGCTTCCATCGGCATTCTGTCCCAAGTAGGAGCTGTATCCCAACTATAACGATCTTTCCAACTTTGCTTTCCTGGTTTCGGAATGGTTTCCTTGTTCCAAGGATGATTCGGACTCAATGGCATTCCATTTGGATCTTCTTTAAAACGATGTCCATCCCATTTTTCATAATAGGAATGTTCAACAAATTCTTCCATTCCAGCGTTCAATTCGGTAAGTTTTGTAGTGACCACTTCACCATCCACCAAAACTCCAGGAGTCGACCATCTTGCCTCTCCCCAGGTATCACAATTCTCAAATTTTGCATCGTAATGGTCTGGCCTGTCCCAAACTCCAGTATCCATCATAGTCGCCGGACGTATACCGCACTTCGCATATTCAGGATTACTCTCTAAGAAAAAATCAAAAACATCATCCCATATGCCTGTAACCTTCTGACTATAGTCGAAAAACTTAATCAATCTACTATAAACTTCATTAAGCATAGAAGCATTTACTGTAACCGAAAGTCCTCCTGGTACAACAGACTGAGGATGAGGATATTTACCTCCAATTAAAACGTATGCTTCTCGAGCAACACGAGTCATAGTCAATGCCTCAAGGTATAATTTACCTTTTAGCGGGTTCAAATCTTTCATGATATCCAATACGGTATCGTACCCATGAACATCCTTATTCTTTGCTTTTGTTGTTGCTGCCTTATCTATAAGTTCTGGATTCGTCTCCCGAACCAATTCTTCCGAATAATCTGGACCTGCCAACAAGAATAAGTGCAACGGGTGATCGTACATGTATTCAATAGCCAATAAAATATTACGCATAACAATGCCCAATGGTGGCGGTTTAATCTCCAATGCCATTTCAATAGCTAAGGCAGCTGTTGTAGCGTGAACACCTCCACATACTCCACAGGCTCTACTGCTAATATAAGCTGCATCCCTCGGATCTCTTCCTTTTAAAATAACTTCATAACCACGAAAAAGCGTAGCCATTGAATTTGTTGACAGTACCTTCTTTTTTTCTAAATCCACCACACTATGAAAAGCCAAAGCTCCAGCAACTCGAGTCACAGGATCATAATCGATATTTCTAATAAATCCGTTACGTTCGAGCAAACCTTTAAGCACCTCTTGTTCTTCTCCAAGATCAACTACTTTATGCTCATAGGGGTCAGCAAGACCCTCTTTTAAATAAGCGTTTCCTTCTTCATCAAATGCAATCGGTAAATTTTTAAAACACATATGCGATATTGTTATTTTATTTTAATTAGACTAATTTTAAGACTTTGGCTATAGCAACTAAATGAGAATCCACCGAAGATAGTCCTCCATGTAGTTGTTGCAATGCACCATTGATGACACCCACTTTTTCTCCCAAAGGTCCTGTGTCATCTTGTATTTTTTGTAATCCTCCTGCCAAACCTTTTAAATGAGTACCAGCTCTTCTGAGTGCAATTATTATAAGTACTAAATATACAACTAATACCAACACTAGAAGTGCAACTATGATAATGGTAGCTATAAAAAGAGTTGATGAATTCATGAAATTTAGTTTATTTTTTCTGCCCGTGTAGCCAAAGCTGTTTTTAATGTATCGGCATTCTCATTGATAGATCCGGCCACTTTTAGAATACCAGAAGCGACACCTATGGTATCATCCAAAGCCTTCACATGTTCTGTATTCCCTGCCACTCCGATACCTGCTTCTTTCATTTCCTTAAAATACCGTTCAATTGATTTCGAAGCGAGCCATGTTTTATGTAACAAATGGAT
>JAURQA010000109.1 GCA_030836345.1 Bacteroidota bacterium | reverse complement strand
TGCTATGTTAGCTGCTGTCTGTGGCAATGTATGCATTTGGAAACCCAGTGAGAAAACGCCAGCTACGGCGGTAGCTGTTCAAAATATTTTGAAAGAAGTTTTGGTAGACAATGATCTTCCAGAAGGTATATTTACCCTTGTGCAAGGCGCGCGCGAAATAGGCGAAATGATGACGAAGGATAAAAGAGTAGCCTTAATTTCTGCCACAGGAAGCACCCGCATGGGGAAAGAAGTAGGGAAGGTTGTTGGAGAGCGATTGGGAAAAAGTATTTTAGAATTAGGCGGAAATAACGCCATTATATTATCTCAAGAGGCAGACTTAAAAATGGCATTACCTGCCATTGTTTTTGGAGCTGTAGGTACAGCAGGTCAGCGTTGTACAAGCACACGCCGTTTAATTATTCACGATTCTATTTACGATAGCACGATAGATAAACTCAAAACCATTTACACGCAATTAAGAATAGGAAATCCCTTGGATGAGAGCAACCACATGGGTCCTTTAATTGATAAAGATGCAGTAGGAAACTATACCCGAGCACTAGCTGCTGCCAAAAAAGAAGGCGGCGCATTGCTAGTAGGTGGCAAAGTCCTTAGCGGCAAAGGGTACGAAAGTGGCTGCTATGTAGAACCCGCTATTGTAGAAGCACAAAACCATTTCCACATTGTGCAAGAAGAAACGTTTGCTCCCATCCTTTACGTTCTTAAATACAGCGATTTAAATGAAGCCATAGCCATGCAAAACGATGTGAAGCAAGGGTTAAGCAGCAGTATTTTCACAAAGAACTTACAAGAAGCAGAGCAATTCTTAAGTGCTTGGGGAAGTGATTGCGGTATTGCCAATGTAAATATTGGTACCAGTGGTGCCGAAATTGGTGGTGCCTTTGGTGGCGAAAAAGAAACTGGTGGAGGCCGGGAGAGTGGTTCCGATGCTTGGAAAGGCTACATGCGACGCCAAACCAATACCATTAACTACGGAATAGACTTGCCTCTAGCTCAAGGAATTAAGTTTGATATCTAAACGGCTCTTTTGCTTTGCATAAGAGCATTTTGTAGGCTGGAATAAAGTCCTCTTTCTATATACTTATGGTCTAAAACAGACCGCTTTTTAACGAATTAAGGTTATGGATCCCTCGATCATATGATCTTTGGGGTATTTTTTGCTTTCCTTAATTGTTAAAATATAAAAGTAATTCCCATCGGGAAGCTCAATGGCTGTATCATTTAATAATCCGGTCCAGCACTCTTCTGGGTTTTTGGTTTTAAACACGCGCTCACCCCAGCGATTAAAAATGGTCAATTCTATTTTATCGCAAGCTTGTGCTAAACCTCGAACACTCCAACAGTCATTTTTTCCATCTGCATTTGGAGTAAATACATTTGCCACCAATGCACGGTCACTGGAATCTGTATTGCTGTCAATAATACGAGTAATGGTATCATAGCAATTATAGGAGGGGTGTTTAATAACCAAACGAACGGGGTAAGACCCTATGCTTAAATTGCGTTTAAATTTTTTCTCTCCAACAATATTCTCCGTTCCCACAGTCCATGTATAATTGGGATCATATACTCCATCACTCAATTCAAATTCATAGGTATTGGAGCAAGCTTCTCCTCTGATACTTATACTCCCGCTGGGCGATTTGCCCACTTCTATAATACGTTCTTTGCGATCGCTCTTATTGCAGCTTGCAGGGTCTAAAACAGTAAGAACAACCGTATAAAATCCCTCATTTTTATAATGGTGTTTAGGTTCGTAAAGAACACTCGTATCGCCATCGCCAAAATCCCAACGATACGTTAAACCCGCCTTGCTCAAGTTTTTAAAACGGACGGTATCATTGGAGCAGATATCTAAAGGACTATAGGTAAAGTTTGCATTGACGGTATAGGTGATTTCAAAATCGAGTTTAAAACTGGCATTGCTGCACCGAAAGCTCTTATTGTTTTCAAAAACAGCACCTGCTGAGGTAGGGAAATCCTGCAAGCCCGGCGGAGCATTAGGGCAACTCGCACAAACAGATTGGTATACCACACCCGTTTTATCGAAACGACTGGTTCCACCATCCACATGATCTTCACTGGCATCTCCTCCAAAGTAGCTAGCGTAAACGATACGTTCTGCATTCTTATTGAGTACGACCAAATAAAAATCGGAACCATCTGTGGTTTTCTGATTGGCATCGGGGGTGATTTCCAAATCCACTGTGGTTCCGGTAAAGGAACCCCAACCGCTAAAGTATATATTGTAGCAATTATCAACCATAAAAGCACTCGGGCTTAATTCTGGCAAGGTGGTTCTGTTTCCAAATGTGGTACTAAAGTATACGGAATCTAGGCTTGGAGTTAACGCAGATATAAATTGCTTTGCATTGTCTTTTCCATAGGTATTTGTCGTTCTTGCCAGGGCTCCCTCCGTTTGCCCTGTGGCATAAATGCGCTTATCTAAATCTACTTCTATAAAGTAAACTTGGTCATAGGCATTGGTTCCGTAAAAGGTGCCATGCAATAGTTCCCCCGATTTTTTGTGAAATTCACACAAAAAGCCATCGCTTTTACCACCCAAATAAAGAGGGTTTAAGGCCCCCGAAGGCCAAGAAATATCGTCACTAGCCGTACCTCCTCCTATAAAAACAGAGCTGTCTTGCAACTTTATACTATAGGCTGCATCGTCTTGAGAACCTCCAATAAATGAGGCGTAAACCACATCACTTAAATCACTTTCCATTGCAATGTATAATCCGTCGTTTTTTCCTTGCAAGGCGCGTTTATCTGCATCTATTGAGGTGGGGAAATCTCCACTTCTACTGGTAGTGGCAATAAACACTTTGCCCTTTTCATCCGTTATTATATCGCCTCTAAAGTCATCTGCATAATTGTATATCAAATCCGATCCATTAAACCCATCGGAATTGCTTCCGCCCAAGTAAGTCGATGCTTCTAAAGTTTTCCCATCCTCGCTTACCTTTCCAACAATAATATCTGTCAACCCATTATGCGAAGGGTCAAACACTCCCGAAGTGACAGGAAAGTTATCGCTCCAGGTCGTACCAAAAATGAGCAAATTATCGTTTAGATCGCAGACCAGACTATGCGGAAACTCATCGTCTTTCCCACCATAATAGGACGCATAGAGTAAGGTAGACCCATCTGAGCTGTACTTTGAAATGGAAATATCGCAACCCAAATTTACGGGAAGTCGAGCTAAACCCACTCCGCCGTAAGTCGTTTGAAAAGCACCTGATGTATAAGGATATGCCCCTTGTGTGGTATCTACAATTCCACCTGCATAAAGGTTTCCTTTGGAGTCAAAGGTGGCTGTAAAGCCAAAATTATCACCTGTGGAACCCGAGTAGGTGCTAAATACTAGAATGGGATCAATAACAACATCAAAGGAGGGGTTATACCCTCCCAATTCGAAGCCTAAAACTTCATTATTTAGGGTATAGCGGCAGTAAACAGGGATTTTCTCATTCCCAATATATTGATATGCGAAGGGTGCAGCCAATCTAAAATCTCCAATGCCATGAGAATAAATGGCCGATCCGGATTGGAGGTGAACGGCATAAGCCCCTTCCACAGACAGTCTTATGTCCCCCACATCGGCGCCGGGATGCAGAATTAAATCAAACTCAATGCCCTCTTTAATCCCATAATATTTTACATCAATTCCTTCATAGATTTCAGATTGTTTTATTTCTGAAACGGGGTAAACGCCTGATTTCCATTGAGAGGCATTTTGACCTATAAAATAATTTTCGTAATACTTGGCAGAATCTGCCATGGAAACGGCAGCTGACTGGCTCCCCTCCCATTTAAAAAACAAATGGTTGCCTCTAAGGGTAAGCTCTCTTAATCCGCTTTGCTGGTGAAACAAATGATGTTTTTTTAAGGCCGCATCTGGGTCTACTTGTTTTATTTTAAAACCGTTGGTTTCAATAAATACAGAACCAAAAGCTTGTAAATTTCTGGCAATAGAAGGATTGGACCATTGACCCGCATTTGGGGTAAAATAGGTTTGAGCTGAAAGGAGTGTTCCCATCGCCGAAATTAGTATGGCTGCTATACTACGAATATCTACAAATATAACGTACAGACGTCTTTGCCCTTAGCTTTGTTGCATGCCTTTTACCTAAAAGATACAATTTACGTTTCTTTGCAAAATAAAGATGGCTTGGCTCGCTTAATATACCTTAGATTTTGCTTGGATGGCTATTTCTTAATAATAACGGAACTAACCCGTTTGGTTCCTTGAGCTAATTGAATAAAGTAATTTCCACTGCTCATTCCTTTTAAGCTGAAGGTTTTTACTTGTTCTCCCGAGGCTACTCTTCCTTTAAATGCTTGCTTTACAAGATTCCCTAAAGGATCAAAAATACTTATGGCTATGGTTCCCCCATCGGTTTTGAATTTAAGGTTCACTTCATCGTCCACTGGATTTGGGAAAGGCTCATAAATCTTAATATTACTCACTAAATCCTCAAAATCATTGATGGAAACATTGCTACTCTTATAAATGGGTAAAATATCATAGGGCTTGCCCATAATATCTGTAAGAGTAGATCCTGTAATTCCAAACCAATCTTTAATGGTGCTGGCATAAACCTGACGCATATCAAACTGCATAGGTATATTGTCCTTCACTTCTACTGTTTCGGGTATAACCGGACTATTTCCTAAAATACCGCCTTGAACATTCTTACCGAATACCATCATGGGCGCTCCTGCCCCATGATCCGTACCACCACTTAAATTACTCTTAATTCTTCGTCCAAACTCAGAGTAGGTCATTCCGGCCACTTTTTCATCCAAGGACAAGAGTTTCAAATCATCCTGGAATGCACCAATGGAATCAGATAGTGTTTTTAGCAAATTCGCATGAGTTCCTACTTTATGGTCCATTGCATCCACTTGGCTTGCATGGGTATCAAAACCACCTATGGAAACCATATATACTTTGGTTTTTAAGCCTCCCGAAATAAGCCTTGCAACAATTTTTAATTGCTCACTTAAACTGTTGGGTCGGGCACCGGTGGGATATTTTGTACTTAAGTTTTCTCCCTTATCACTAGCTGCTTTTATGGCTTTTGTATATACATTGGTTTGCTCGTTTACCAAGCGAATATAGGCGAGCTCTTTTCCATATTTTGAATTGGGTGCAGTATCGGTATTTCCATTAATTAAATCATATACGGTATTGGGATTACTTACCCCTATTCCCATTTGATTCTTTGGACCTTGCGTTACAGTAGAAAAAGTACCAATCCCTAGGGCTAAAGGATCGGGCATATCTGCGGTTGGATAACCCGTAGGGTACCCAGGATACTCTTTATCCAAGGCTCTTCCTAGCCAACCGGTGTCCCAAAATTGGTTAGAATCACTTCCTGAATTCCAAATATCGGTAGATCTAAAATGCGAAAAATTTGGGTTTGGATATCCTGCTGATTGTACAATATTTACCAACCCCTCATCATACATGCCTCTTATGGCAGTCATGGATGGATGCAAACCTGTATTATCCGTACCTGTAAGTTTAAGAACTTCGGTTTCGGGTATTAATACATTGCTCCTGGCTTTGCTCAGGTTCGTGTATTGGTCCAGAGGAATAACCGTATTAAGACCATCATTCCCTCCGTTTAATCGAATAAGTACTAAAATATTGTCGTTGGTTGCCGCCTTTAAGCCCAATGAGGCTAGGAAAGGAGTAGCACTCAAATTTTTAAATCCAAGACCTCCAATTCCTAAAGGAAGAAGGCTGGATGCTTTTAAAAAATTTCTTCTTTTCATTTGATGTTCCTCTCTAAATTAGTGTAGTTGAAATTCGGCTAAGTTTAAGATGCTATATATCATATAGGTAAGTAAGTCCGTGCAGGTTTTTGTATTGGTTGCGTCTCCCGGGTCGGACTTGTAGGTATTCCAAATAGTGGTCCAGTTAAAATCTGGCAAACCGCCAGGAAGCAAAAATTCTTTGGTGCTTGCCTTTAAATTTTCTGATGATGGCATTGGTAGGAAATAATCCAAGCATTCATTCACCAAAATATTTGGATCACTGGGGTCAGAGGTATTTTCTGCAATATCAAAAAGGTTCATTTTGAGGGTATAGCCTTGGCTTTTTCTTCCACTATAGGCCATCTGTCCCATCAGAGCAATTCGAGTAGGCATGGTATTACTAGAAATCCACACTTCGTGAAATGAAGGGGCTTGATAATAGGCTGGCCAGCCAGCCACACCTGGTGGATCTAATAAAGCCTGCTCGCTCACCGCACAAATATCATTAATGTATTTCTCATGCGTGTACCGCACGGCATTGCTCTCCGTTTCTGCGGGCATATTTAGGTATCCAGATTTTGCAAAACCCACCATATAATCTAAGGGTGACTTAATGATGCATCCTCTATTGGCTTGATCAAAAAAGTGCTCACTCTTAAGAAGCGTTTCTATGACTGGTTTAATGTTGTGGTTATTTGTTTCATACAATTGGGCCAAAGGCTCAATAACGTTAGCTTCGGTATCTGCATCTATCTCATAGTATACAAAAAAGACATATAGCCTTCGAATAATGTGCTTGGATACCTCGCTTTTAGCAAAAATCATATCCAGCATTTCGTCGAGCTCTGCCTCTCCAGCAGTTGCTCCAGTTTGGCCTTTAATGACCTTATTTCCATAGAAGGCAGAAAACTGTTTATCGTCTTCGTCATGCCTGTTGCTCTGAAAAAGTCTAATGGGTGGATTCTTAGAATAATCAATTCTCCAACCTGTTAAAACTCGAGCGGCTGCTTTGACGTCATCTTCGGTATATTTACTATCCGGGCCTTTTCCTAGGGTAAAAAGTTCTTGCAGTTCACGAGCATAATTTTCATCGGGTGCCTCCTTTGAGTTCACATAACCGTTTAAATATTTCAACATGCCTGGATCAATGGTCATGTCTTTGGTGAGGTCTCTTAAATTACCCATGCAATGTTTGCGCAAAAGGGCAAGGTAAACGTAAGCCATACGCGCATCAGCAATCGCAGCAGACTCTGCGGCAAAGTGATTGTGCCAAAACAGCGTCATCTTTTCGCGAATGGTTCCATCTGAAATCATGTGTTTCATCCACCAATTTCTTAGACTCATGCGCCTTCCAAAATTGCTGGAGTTTTTAGTATTTAACCAAACCGCATTTTCTGCACATTCCGGATCTGTTGTATTAAAACTGTAATCGTTGATAGGCAAGTCCGGCACCGTTTCATCAATATTAACTAACTCGGCTACGGTTTCTGACATCGTTTTAGCTCCGTATTTGGTCAAATCTGCATGATTGTATCCAAAAAGAGCTCTGGATAGCAAATGCTTTACTTCCCATTGGCTCCATGTACCTGTATATTCTGATATTCCCGAACTGGTTCTACGCTCTACTTTCTTTACTTGTTTAAGCTCCGAAACTCCTTCCGTTTTAGGAAGGGATGCAGAAAAAAACTCTCTTCTCTTCATGATATTCACCTATTTAACTCCCCGAAGATAAAAAGGTTGCATCACAATTACAACAATTATCCGGGTAGAAGCCGAACTTCCCCTAAATGAAATGACTTTATTCCGCCGGTATGGGTGACTTGTATTTGGCCCTTGGTATTTACCCCTAAAAGGATTCCCTGCTCCGTGGCTTTGCCTTCTGCGGCATAGGTCACATCCTTCCCACGTCGCCATAAGCCTTTATTAAACGCGCATAAAATTTTCTCCTGATTCTTTGAATTAAAGGACTCTACACTCTTTTGTATCTGACTTAAGGTGCCATTTAGGACCTTATGTAAATCTTGTTCCTGATTATTTAAGATACTCAAGGAGATAGGATTGGGGATATCGGAGGCCCATTTTATTTGATTTACATTTATACCTAATCCCAACTGAAAGAACTTATTCTGGCCCATGCTCAGAATGGACATTAAGAAGCCAGCCAATTTTTTATCTTCTCCATAAATATCATTGGGCCATTTAATGCTTAAATCGGCAGAGCTTGTAGCCTGCAGTGCGGCTAAAACAGCGGTACTCAAATGCATATTAAACAAGGTAGGATTTGCTGCCATATCAGGGCTTAGAGGGATGGCCACACTGAGCGCAATGTTCTTGAATGGCTGGGATTCCCATGTTCTATTGAACTGCCCTTTTCCGGCGGTTTGGTTAAAGGTAAATACCGCGTTATACTTATTTCCTTTGGTGGGCAGTTCTGCTAAAATATCGAAGGTTGATTCGCATTCTGAAATGTACCAGACGGTCATATCAGCTATTTCTGAATGCAGTTCAATATCTCCCATTTTTTGTTGACCTTTGCACAAAGTTATAACCAGGTATGGCAAAAACCGAAATAAGCGAATCAGAATTACTTGTAAATGTACTTGTGGCTGGTCTTGAAGAAAAAAAAGGAGAAGATATTGTCTCTTTAGATTTGAGAAATCTAAAGAATACATTTGCTGAGTTTATGGTCATCAGCAGCGGAAGCAACTTTAAGCAATTAGAGGCTTTGGTGGATAGTGCAGAAGATTTTGCTCGCAAACAACTCAGCGAAAAGCCATTTGTGCGTGAGGGAGTAGGTCAAGATTCGGAGTGGTTGGTGCTTGACTTTGTGAACGTGGTGCTTCATATTTTCTTAAAAGACAAAAGGGAGTTTTATGCCTTGGAAGAATTATGGGGAGACGCCAAAATAAAAAAATTCTAAAAGTGTGGTTTTTTTGAAAAACACAACTTAGATTTGCACCCCATTAGGCAAATGGCCCGTTCGTCTATCGGCTAGGACGCCAGGTTTTCATCCTGGTAAGAGGGGTTCGATTCCCCTACGGGCTACCCTTAATTACCCGTAATTGATTATTAAACAGTCAGTTACGGGTTTTTTATGTCTCAGGGTATCGATTTGGGTATCGTTTTACAGATAAATCCCCAAAAAATCCCAACTATTTTTCATATTCAACACCCCCGTACCCTTTCAAAATATCGGTTTCCTTTTGCAGCCTTTGCTCAGGATGTTGGTATAGCCTAATGGTTTTGGTGAGGTGGGGTTAGGAATAGACTTTTAAAAAATTAATTTCCATTAAGTATTGTAGAAATTAGTTTCAAATATTGCTTTATTGTGCTTGGTGGTTTCTTGAGGTCAGAGTTAGCTATTTTTCTTAAAACTTCAAGCGTTGCTTTACAGTCACCAATCGCACTGTGGTCTCCACCCGGTAATTTTTGCCATTTTATATTATCGTAAAGATAATTCCACTCGCCCACATAAATATTATATAGGTTCATTACGCAAGTAATAAATTGGTCCCGGCATTTGATGTGAATAATTTTTTTTTTGTAAATTTGAAAAAAAATATGATACACATTAGAATACTCCTTATTTTAATTACAATCTCTACACTTAATTCTATACAAGCACAAGTAGAAAATAATTTTAAATATTGTAATTGCAAAGAAGATATGGCTGCTCTGAACTTTGGAAATTTCATTGACAGAGCTGACGCAATAGATGGTTGGACAACTTATAAAAAATTACATCTAGTTGATTTTGATCTGAGCACTAAAAAAGTAATTAATGTAATTGACAACATCTCGATTGATTTGTTTCTAGAAAACGTTTATTTAGTAAATAAGACTAAGAAAAAATTATTTGTAGCCATTGACAAAAAGTCAAACGAACTACGCTATAAAAAAGTTTTTGAAAATAAAATCAACTTTAATGAGATAAGGTTACGATTTAAAGGCCAATATTTTGACATCTACGGAGATGCAATACAATTGATTGTTTTTAGTGATAACGACAATAAATACCTATTTGCTATGAAAAAGGAATTTTGGTCTTCATTACACAATTCCATGAATAACATAAAAGTTGTTGGATTTGAAACAAAAAAATA
>JAURQA010000108.1 GCA_030836345.1 Bacteroidota bacterium | reverse complement strand
TACTATTTCCTGAAAGGGATTTAATTAAGTTATCCGATCCTAAATATACTGGACCAATTCGGGTAAAAAAACCCAGTCCAAACTGTTTATAATCGTCATAGGCCAGAACAGGCATGGCAAATTCTAAACCTCTTGTTTCGATGCGAGGGATTAAGCTTACGGAACTAGGCCTTCTAAATGCAACGGCCTTTTTTGAAACCAAGGATTGGTTCCAATTGGCACCTATATAAAACCATTTAAACACATTGTAATCCAACTGAACACTTAATGTCATTGGAAGGTTTACGAGGTATGTGGAACTTCCTTTTTTATAATTCAAATTGTTTTGGGCATAATTTTTCAGGTATGCTAATCCACTATCTGTACCTTGAACAAAGGCACTTGCAAAAGCAGAGTCTCCAGTAAAAACCACACGATTAAGGTTGCTTGCTGAGTACTTGGTCAAATTTTGCTTTATGTTAATGCTACCTATATCCAACAAAGACATGCCCGCCTTAAATAAATAGCGGTTGTTGCTTGTGATAGGATCCGTCAAACGAGGTCGCCATTCAAAAATAGCTCCCACATCAAAACCCAACCCAGAGCCATTGATATTTTTAAAATTGGGCAACAAAAATGACCCAATCCCATTATTTGAAAATTTATCTAAATATTCTACATTGGAGTGCGAGACTTCCACATCTGAATTATTGATAAAAATAGTATCATCTCCAGCACTAAACTCCGCATTAATCCCTCGGTTAGTTATGTTAGCCGAGGCTATTCCCATTAAGTATTTACCAGTTACACCCACTTTGAGATATGCACTTTCTTTATTCATTAAAACTCGAGCAAATGAACCGGCTATCTCCTGATAGGCGTGCGAATTCAGCGTAAAACTATTATTATTGATACTTCTTACCTCATTGGATCCAGAGTCAATACTGCTTACTACGAAATCAATTAATTTTTGATCAATATTATTAATAGAAAAATTAAATTTAGTTCTCATAGAAAAGCCTACCGCATTTTTTTTCCCAATTCGGGTCATTAAAGAAGGCCCTCTCCACTCTAAATTAGCATTAAAATATTTTTTACTGTTGGAGTTATCTTGTTTAAACCAAGAAGAGCTCCAAGCAATCCCACCGGAGGCATTTTTGTATTGGCTGGGAACTTTATTCCTTACTAGTTGCATAAAAGTAAATGGAGTTTCTAAGCTCAGCGCATTTGTACTGGTTGAAAAACCGAAACAAGATGCATTCAAATGCTGTCTATGTCTTCCATCTGCTAGGCCGGCAGGATTAGAATACATAAAATTTACTCCAGCCCAATTACTGGATTGCAACCCTAAAAAATTCTGTGCTGAACAATCCATAAAGGCTACAATAAAAATTGGTATAAATAATCGTTTTATCATACTTTGAATACAAATTTAATAAATTTATCTTACTCCTTTAATTAAGTTACTTTTAATTAGCATACTTAATAAAATGACTTAAACGATTCAAAAAAATGAATGAGCATAAATCCTCGCAGTATTCAAATTGACTATAAACCAGCAAATATGCTTCATGTAAAATGTCATTTAAATATATAAAAATTCCTTTTAAGCAATTTATAAGCAATGGTCGTATCTGAATAGTAGTAATGGCTCTGGGTCATAAGATGCAAAAATGTATCCTTTTCTGAGCCCAATGGATTACTCTTCCAATGCACTATAACTGGACTGTATTTTTCGCTGAGGAACATTGATTTCCTCGAATTTAAGCGAATCAGACTCCAGTTTTTTTTTCTTAAGGTATCGTTCACCCCTGCATAAACCCAGCTCACGTCTCGGATGAAGTGTTTTTGAATAAAACCCTTCTGCAACTTTAATATATGATTGCTTTCTACCCTTGCCATGGGAGAAGATATATTATACATAACCCCTTCATCTACAACCGTAAGAAGAAGCTGTTTATTAAGCTCAGAGGCCACCACGATAAATTGTTTGGATCTTTTGTGTTCCTTATACGTCCATACCAATGAATATAAACACACAATGCCGATGGATACAAAAATGATTTTATTGCTTCGTTTATAGAGACCTATGGCTAAGACAGGCATTAGAACCAAATAAAAAAGCACTTCCCATTCCATCATATAAATAGTGTTGAGTTGTGCCAGGGGGAGCTCTGAAAATAGATGCACTAATTTGAGCAATAGACGCAATACCCAAGTAGTAAACCCAACGAAAAGGGCTCCCAAAAATGGCAACTTAAAAAGGGCTAAACTAACCAAGATTGATGCTAAGCAAAGCATACCCAAAGGAACTAAGCAAATATTAGAAAAAATAAACCAAACAGGAAACGTATGAAAATAATAAAAAGTAAGAGGCAAGGTTCCAATGGTGGCAGCAGTGCTAATGCAAGCCAACTGCCACATTTTTTTAAGAATGATGGTTGGTGGCTTTAGCAAAGGCTCTATTTTGGGGTAAAAGAATAAAATACCTAAAACAGCAAGATAACTGAGTTGAAATCCTACATCCACTATTTGCAATGGAAAAATAAGTAATTGTAGGTATGCGGATGCAAAAACACTATTGAAACTATTGCTATTTGAATGCAATACCCTGCTCCCTATTTCGATAATAGTGAACATAAGAGATGCGCGAATAACCGAGGCGCCAAAACCCGTTACAAAGGCATATATCCATAAAAAGAAGAGTATTAGAAATGTTCTCGCTTTTTTATACTTTCGAAACAGACCACCAAGTGAAAACAAGATATTTAAAATAATATATACCATTCCCACATGCAGCCCTGAGACGGCTAGAATATGCATGGTACCTGATTTTGCGAAAGAGGCTGAATCTGTTCCTTTGAGATTATCCTTATGTCCCAAGCACAAACTATGCACTAGGCCAGAGATATCCATAGGGAATACCTGAGTAATATATGCTATTAAGCCCTCTTTATAAATTTTGGCATAGTCAAAAAAACCTAAAGCGCTGCCTTTAAAATAAAGGAAATTAGACGAATCTAAAAACAATTGGTGTTCAATGTTTTTATGCTTCATAATGGACTTATAATTAAACCCATCTGGAAAATTAGCTTGGGGAATTTCAATGATTTCATTGGATACAATAAGCACATCTCCAATGCACAGGCTCGGCTTTGTTTTATTTCTTTTTTT
>JAURQA010000107.1 GCA_030836345.1 Bacteroidota bacterium | reverse complement strand
TTTCTTGCGCTCGCGACTTTTATCTCTCCACTTTTTAAACTGCTTAATTTTAGGGTTTTTTAAACTCTCTATATATTGTGGTGCTATCAAATCCTTAATTCACTTTTTCACAAATCTAAAACATAACCTAATTTTTATGGAATTATTGATCTATATGTCCTATGTGACGGTTGGCCTTTCGAACGCGCAACCAAAAGTAAAGACTCACCCCAAAAACAGTAAAGAAATTTAGCAAACTCGCATTAAATATATACAGTGCAAATGGCATAAAACCAACCATATCATTGGGATTGGACTTGATCAACTCTTTTTTACCCTCCTCAAAAACAGAACCATCAAACTTCGATTCTAGCTCTTCAAACTGCTCTACTGTTAAAGCTTTAATATTCATTGGGATTTCTGGATTTAGCTGATAAAATAATTGATCGCAGGTGCTAGACAAGGACACAACTATGACCACTAAAGCCAGTCCTTTGAACAAGTAATTACTCAATTTAACTTCCGAAGAATCCCTAAAAGACAAGGTGATACCAAGAATAATAAGTACTGCCGTTCCTAAAGTATACACTGGATTAAACCGGTAGGATAAATTACCAGTGGCATAAATAGAGGCTTTTACTATAAAAATTACAGCTCCTGAAAGAAGCCCGAATTTCACGAAGGGTTGATGAATTAATTTATGAAGCATTTTTAATTTAAGACCTTAGATTCTCTCTATACTTAGAGTGAATGCAGTTTACCTTGTGCAACTACATGCATTACTTTACCCATGAGTTCTTTATTCCACGCGGGATAATTTTTGCTCAAGCTTTTATTACTATCCGCGTTCAAAGTCCAATTTTTAGCAGGATCGAAAAAAGTCATATTCGCTCCATTGCCTTCTTTAATGGCATTGCTGGGCAATCCTAAAATTTCAGATCCTCCATAGGACAGCAACTGAGATGCGCATTCCATGAAGGCATCCTTACCCAAGGCCACGTATAATTCCGAACCCACCACCTGGAGCGATGCTGCTCCAAAGGAAGCGTATAAAAATTCTCGTTCTTTCATTTCCTGATTTAAAGGAACATGATTGCTACAAACTGCTTTTATAATTCCATTTTCAATGGCCTTTCGTATCTTTTGTGTATGAGCTTTTCCTCTTAAGGGAGGCATCACCTTTAAATTTTCATCAAAATCAGACAATGCATCATCAGAGTACCTCACATTATAAATGGGAGTTCCAAAAATTTGTGTTTTATTTTTCTTAGCAATAATACTGGCTTCTTCAGTCGTTACATAAGGAAAATAAGCTTTGGCCTCGTGTTTTTCAAAGAGAGCTACATCTGCAGCTATTTGCGAACCTTCCATACTCGAATGGAAGCCTTTCAACCCCAGGGCAGTTGTATTTGCACTTTGGTTAACAATAGCTCCCGGAGTCTGATTTTCCTCCCAAGGCCACATGTAAACAATTCCCTCAACGGATTGGCTGTAATCTGCAACAATTGGTTTAAGAGCAGACTGCAGGAGGTTCTCAGTGCCATCAAAAAAAGCCACAGCTCCTTGGCTTTGCATGTCATGCAATTCTGCCAGTTCCATGCCTTTTCTACTTTTACTTAAATTACCAATAGGCAATATGCAAATGGATGCGTTCCTTACTGCTTCCCTCAAACTTCTAATATCCGAACCATTCTGGGAGGTTTCTTCCCTTCCAAAAACCACAGCAATACTGGTAAATCCACCTGCCAAAGCCGTTTTTTCTAATGATTCAAAGGTCTCATCCTCTTCATTACCCGGCGATCCGCAATAGCTTAAACTGTCTACCCAACCTGGAAAACACCATGCGCCGTCCATATCTATGATTTTTACATCTGTTGAATTTAATTTTCCAATGGACTGAACCACCCCATTCTCAACCAAAATATCCACTACTTTTTTATGCTGTGAATTTGTTGGGTCACATATACGAGTATTTTTTATCAAAAAGGATTTCATGAATCTGATTTAAAGAATTTGGGGTTTTGCTTGAGAAGTACTAAAACCATTTCTATTACAAAAAAAGCAGCTGCAAGCCATATAAACAAACGCCAAAGACCACCACTCTTTTTAGAAACACTTTTAGAGGTAAATTCTGAGGTTTCAGAATCAGTTCCAAGCCAGTTTAGAGAAGGAATTTGTGCAGATATTACTTCTCTACTTTCGCTTGCTGTTTCACTCTCACTTCTATTTATGTTAAGAGCAACCCGATCAAGGACTCTGTTGTTCTCTTTATTTAAAATTTCATAAGTCCCCGGTTCATGAACATATTGAGATACGTGAAGCGCAGCCCCTCGGTTACCCTTAGAAATACTTGCTTGGCTTTCCGACCCATTGCCTCTAAGGAGATATTCTTTATCATTATTTTCTATTGCTACATGTAAACCCACAGGGGAGGTCTCTGAGAGCAAACCATAAACCGCCAAACTACCTGCCGAGGGCAATAGAGCCTGGGTAAGCGTGGGTAAAAACAAACTCGATTCAACCCAAGAACTTGATGTACGGTTCATAGGGGCCATAAGAAGGTATAACTGCCCTTTGCCTTTATTTATTTTCATAAAAAAAGCATCTCCATTATTCAAACTTAAAATGGGCTCTGCATAACCCGTATTTCCTCCTGTGGAATAGTAACTAAAAACGGGAGGAAGGCTCATATTCTCTGGAGTAGACTTAAAAACAGCTCCAAAAAATGGATGAGTCAAAGATTTATTTGAAATACTAAAAGTACCGGTTCTCAGTTTTAATTCTTTTACCCCAAGAAATTGGGCCATCTCCGAGCCTGCATTTTCCGGCGATAGGCTTACCAAAGCCACACCACCCTCTTGAACAAAGGGGACTATTCTTTGGGTAAATTCTGTTCTACTGCACTCTGCACAAACCATGCGATCCGCATCTTGATTCACCGGCTTAAAAACGTCTTGGTTTACCAAGACCTGTGTCACATATTTATTGGGGACTCCTACATGCTTTATTTTCATAACAGGAGCTTCTCCAGGATTCACAAACAGTACATTATCAAAAGAAAATCCATTGTCATTCAATGATATATATAAGTCCTCAAACCCAGATTTATAAGCCATCATAAAAGACGAAGAACGCTTAGATTTAGCCGGTATAGACAGAGAAACCATCCCCAATTGAACATTCTTGTTCACTAGTTTAATAGGAATATTATTCGCATCCTCATTCGAGTTATTTTGAACAGAAAACTCAATAGATACGGGTTCACCTCTAAGTAAAACAGGATTTTTTATCCAAGCAGTGTCAATGGATAGGTTCTTAATATTTTGTAAGGGAGTATAAAAAGCGTGAACATTCTTGCCTTTTATATCTAAGCCTTTTAGGTGGCCCAATGACCCTTTCTGAAAATCACTGACGATGTATATTTCCCTGGTGGCTCCTGATTCTTTATCCATACTAAAAATCAATCTTTTTAGCAAAACAGCCATGGGCTGAGAAAGGTTACTGGGTTTTACCCGATCCAAAACCTCCTCTGCTTGACTTACCGAAAGCGAGTTGCTGGCTCCTCCAAAACTACTCTGAGTAATGAGCTTTATTTCTGCTGATAGGGGGAGGTTTCGTATAATCGTCCGTACATGTTCTTTGTGCTTGCTGAAGACCAAAGGATCACTCTCCAATCCTGCCATGCTCAAACTGTTGTCAAAATAAATCCCAACAATGATTTTACTCGCCTTAACAAACTGTTGATTGCATGAGGGCATAGCAAATGCAAAGATCAAACAAGAAAATGCAAAAAGCCTAGATGCAAGAATTAAATACCTTAGTAATTTTTTAGGTTTTGCACCTTGCTCAGCCGTCTTTCGAAGAAATTTAAAAGAGGAAAACTTGATGATATTTAGTTTCCTTAGCCTCACCAAATGGACTATGATGGGAATAGCCAATAAAATAAAGGCCCACAAAAAAATGCTATTCCCAAAATACATGATGCAAAGATAAGATTATTGGAGAGTTAAGATTTAAATAGTCTGAGACGAAATTGAGATTTATACGAATTTTTATACGAATAAAAGGATAAGTAAACTAAAATCATCTCTACAGATACTAAAATCAAACCATCGAGTAGTTTGATTTTCAAACCCTACATACAGGAACCTTCCTGGTAAAATTATCAACAGCGCTACATTCTACACCTTGGCCTTTTTTATAAAATCATGCCTTCAGACATGTCATTCTTAGTCGCTTACTCTTTTACAAACTTAAAGCTCTGTGCCTTCCCATCAAATTCAACTCTTGCAATGTAAATTCCTTGGGCAAGATCTTCTAGATTCTCGATAACAATAGCATTGTTTCTTAATTTAAATGCAGGTCTCAACACACTTTTTGCATAAGTATCAAATATATTTACCTCTATATTTAGACCTTTACTAGCCGGCCATTCAATGGTCATGGTATTGCCTACGGGATTGGGGTAATGTCTTAGCTTTTGCTCCGAGACCGCATTACTAGAAAGGTTGCCATGCTGATACACTCTTATATAATCAATTTCTAGAGCATCTTGGGTAAAACTTGAAGCAATATTAGGTTCAATAGCAAAATTAAGAAGCATATAGAACTCTTTATCAAAGGGCCAATTATCGGCATTTTTTATGCTTGGTTGATAGATATAATGTACGATTCCATCTATCATAAATTTCATTTTTTCTGCGGTCCACTCCAAAGTATAAATATGGAAACTACTGGTTGCATTAGCTACAAATCTTCCCCCTTTATTCACCGTGCCTCCATGACTTGAAGTCGTATGCATGGCGCTTTGAACATAGTTGGGATTCCACCCCCAATGCTCCATAATATCAATTTCTCCACAAGCGGGCCATGAGACCTTGCCATAACCTAAATTATCCCAATACGCTCCATCTTCGTTAATATCCTTGGCAAGCATCCATATGGCAGGCCAAGTACCAACCACTCCTGCGGGTAACTTAGCTCTGCATTCCACTTTACCATATTTAAAGGCAAATTTAGAATTTAAACGAGCTGAGGTGAATTGTTTCGTTTTCCCTTGGTTGGTGAATCTCTCTCTTTTCGCTTGTACTTTTAAGATACCGTTTTGGACAAAGGCATTATCTACTCTATCTGTATAATGCTGTATTTCTCCATTATACCAGGACCCAGAAGCGGGAAGCTTTGTTTGATGGAACCACTTACTGCCATTGATTGGTCCATCTGTATCAAATTCATCCGACCAAACCAATTGATTAAAATCAGCTTCTAGAACCGCACTTTTCTCAAAAATAAAATCATCAATATATGCTGTAACTCTATCTGAATTACCTTCTCCGTTCAGTTGAATCACCACTCTATTAAAATCTTTCCGTTGAGTCGGGGGTAGAGAATTCGGATTCAAATTTATATATGTATCATTTTTAAAATCAAATGAAACCAACTGCCATTTATCTAATTGCAATGGTTTTATAATTTCACATTGGGTGGACCAAGGTTCCCCTAGCCTGCCATCTTGAAGCTTTAGTGAAACTTGATTGGGTTGTGATCCTCCCAGCCCCATGGATGGTAAATATATCTTTAGTGAAAATTTGGTGTTTTTAGTAAAATCAAAGTTGCTTTGAGTTTCAAAACGTACATTGGCATATTTTCCTCCCAAGTCCATGTATTCAAGAATCTTATCTGAAGTATTGATGCCTTTTTTATAAGGATTATTTACTGATAGATTAAGTCCACAGTCATCTCCAAACCAAGTATTAATAGTTCCGGATCCTTCAAAGTCATCCCGTATTTGTTGGGCAGATATTGAGTTAGCAGCGAATAATCCAAGAAAAACAAGACAGTTTTTATTCGTTTTCTTCATTCATTCAAAAATAAGCATATTCCTAGGTAGAAATTTACTTTGAAAGTCATTTTCAACGAAATTCAACGAAATTTATGTTTCTGTGTAATAAATAGAAGAAAGTGCCAGCACCACAAAATAAAGCGCATGATAAATGTTTTAATACATATGCCCTTTATATAGATACAAAAAGCCAACTTTAAAAGCTGGCTCTTTTGTTTTTGTGCCCAGGACGAGAATCGAACTCGTACTTCCAATGGAAACAAGATTTTAAGTCTTGCGCGTCTACCAATTCCGCCACCTGGGCCCTTATTTTGGTTTGCAAAAGTAGGTCTATTTTTTAATTTTCAAAACAAAATATCTTAAAAAATAAGCCTTACTTATTCATGCGCTGCTTTAATGGTTTTCTCAATAATATCGCATGCCCTGTGCAGCTGCTCTTCGGTAATTACTAAAGGAGGAGCAAAGCGTATGATATGATTATGCGTTTGTTTGGCTAATAGGCCTTTATCTAATAAAGACAAACAAATATCATAGGCCGTTTTACCCTGACCAAATGGTTTAATAACCACCGCATTTAAAAGTCCTTTTCCACGAACCAATTCCACTAAAGGAGAATCTATTTGAAGCATTCTCTCCCTAAAAACCTCTCCCAATCGTTGAGCATTTTCAGCTAAGTTCTCATCATCAACTACCTGTAATGCCGCTGTGGCTACTGCACAAGCCAGAGGATTTCCTCCAAAAGTACTTCCATGCTGACCGGGCTTTAAAGTGAGCATAACCTCATCATTGGCTAACACAGCACTTACCGGCATAACTCCACCACTTAGAGCCTTGCCAAGAATTAACATATCTGGTTTTACATTCGCGTGTTGGCAGCAATATAATCGTCCTGTCCTGGCAATACCTGTTTGCACTTCATCGGCAATAAATAGTACGTTGTATTTTGTACATAAATCTCTTACCCCTTGAAGATAACCTTCATCTGGCA
>JAURQA010000106.1 GCA_030836345.1 Bacteroidota bacterium | reverse complement strand
GCTGATTTGGTAATGCCTCTATTGCTTTAGCCAGTATTTTTTCTATTCGATCAGAATCCATTAAGCCCTGCGTGGATTCTATACCGCTATGATCGAATGTATCACTTTCAAGTAATCTTTTCTTTCGTTTTTTCAATAAGGTTAAAGACTCGTTGTGTGCAATGCGATACAACCAAGTACTAAATGCACTATTTTCTTTAAGTTTTGATAAGTTATTCCACACCTTATCAAAAGTATTTTGAGTGGCATCATCTGCGTCCTCGTGAAGAATTAGAATTCTTCTGCATTGAAAATACACGGGTTCCTTGTACTTCCCCAAAATAACTCTGAAGCTACGCTCAGGATCCGTTTTAAAAGCTGAGATTAACTCCTGGTCAGATATGTTATGAATAGATTTATTCAATATATGATTTAGACGGACAGATATTTAAAAGGTTTAATGTCCTATTCTAAAACGACGCTGTCCACAAAATATTCGGTATCCCCAAGCCAAAAAAAAGTAGTAATACGTTGCTTGTAATGCACCCTATATTCTTTTCCAGGGTTTGCTTCAAGCAATGCAATAGCAGATTTTTCTTTGCTTTCCACCGAGAATAACCAAGGCTTGTTAACCACATTAAGGCTTCCTTGTTCCATGCCTCTTTGATATATTTCACCTTCCCAAGTTTTTGAAACATAGCCTTTTCTGCTAAATTTAGTGAGGGTTCCACTTCTCCAACCATCGCTGTATGTATAGCAGTAAACAAAGACAAGCCAGCCAATTAAACCTAACAAAAGCAATGAAAATAATTTAAGAAAAAAACGTTTGATGGTTTTTATAAACTCAAATTTAGCTTTGCCTTTTTCTAGTTCTTCCTCCATGGCATCAAAGGTAAATGTAAAAATGTATACTAATCCGTAACCTTTAAATGCAATAGATTAAGTAACTAAAATAGAAGCCCAAATCGATACACAAAATTCCCCATAGGGTTTATCTTCACAAAATCTGGATTTAACGCATACCCAATACTAAGCCAAGAACTTCCATAAAGGTATCCAAAGCCAAGAACTGGCGTACCTAGCCATTGACGCTCATCAAAGCCTCCGAAATCTGGGCCATTCACACGTCTAAATTCAGCTTGCAAAAAATAAGTTTCAGCAATATTTATGCGTCCAAAAGCATGCACGCCATAAAGGCTTTGATTTCCTCTGGCTGACTGTTCAAGATACGAAACATACGTTCCGTTTAAACCTGCTCCAAACCAAAGAATATCTTTAACCTTTAGACCAACAAATGGAGCTGCTTCTGCCAAAAAAATACTCCCAAAATTAGAGCCTTGTAAAAAGACCATAAATTCAGAACCTTTAATCAAGTTATCTTTGGTAAACAAAGGTTTTGACTCAGACTCACTGATAACCATTCCATCTTCATCAACTAAAACGGACTTTTCATTCAGAGAACTATCCTGAGCATGAGCCAAGCGAATGCATAAAAAAATGGATAATAGTAATAATGTGGACTTCATTTGACTTTTATATTTTGATAGCAACAAATATCATTCTAAACTTGCATCAACTATTAATCGAGAATGACAAAAATACATAATTTTTCTGCAGGCCCTTCTATCCTATCGCAATATGCCTTGAATAAGAGTGCTGCAGATTTAAAAAACTTTGCAAATACAAATTTGAGTATTTTAGAAGTATCGCACCGAGGAAAAGAATTTGTTAAAGTAGTGGAAGAAGCATCCGCACTTATTAAAGAATTGCTTTCTGTACCTGATACACACGAGGTGATGTTCTTGCAAGGAGGGGCATCTACTCAATTTTTTCAACTGGCGCATAATTTTTTAAATACGAAGGCTGCTTATGCTGATTCTGGGACCTGGTCCAGTAAGGCAATAAAAGAGGCCAAGTTATACGGCCAAGTTGACGTAGTGGCAAGTAGCAAAGATTCTAATTATAACTATATACCTGGCAACTATGATATTGCTTCGGACAATGACTATTTTCACATCACCAGTAACAACACCATTTTTGGCACACAGGTTCAGGAATTTCCAAAAACTGATGTACCTGTCATTTGCGATATGAGTTCTGATATTTTTAGCAGAGCCATAGATGTAAGTCAATTCGGTATGATCTATGCAGGGGCTCAAAAAAACATGGGACCAGCGGGGGTGACTTTGGTTATTATAAACAAGGAAATGTATGAAAAACGAGCAGATCGTCCTTTACCGAGCATGCTAAATTATGAGCTTATATCCTCTAAAGATAGTATGTTTAACACTCCTCCATGTTTTCCTATTTTAGTATCCAAATATAATTTAGAGTGGATGAAAGACAACGGAGGGATTAAAGGAATGGAAATCAGAAATACAGAGAAAGCAAACCTGATATACAATGCTATTGACCAAAGTCCATATTTTCGAGGAACCGCTCGAAAAGACAGTAGAAGCAAGATGAATGTTTGTTTTGTTTTTGAAGAAGATCACCTCAGTTTAGAAGATGCCTTTGGCATTGCTTGTGCTAAAGCAAATGTTAGTGGTATTAAAGGACACCGAAGTGTAGGAGGATATCGGGCCAGTATTTATAATGCAATGGATCTGGACAGTGTACACGCGCTGGTAAACGTAATCGAAAAATTTAACGCATAATGAAAATACTCGCAAACGACGGCATAGATGCCCTAGGAAAAAGCATGTTGGAAGACGCCGGTTTTACGGTAGAAACAACCAAAATAGAACAAGACCAACTCTGCGACCAGATTGGAGCCTACGATGTAATCATTGTTCGAAGTGCCACCAAAGTAACTGCAGAGGTTCTTGATGCTGGTACAAAGCTAAAAGTAGTGGCTCGTGCTGGGGTTGGATTAGACAATGTAGACTTAGTGCATGCCGGCAAATTAAATATCCCAGTAGTTAACACGCCAAACGCAAGCTCTCGCTCGGTAGCAGAACTTGTTTTTACGCACATTTTCTCATTGGTACGTTCCACTCAAATCACCAATAGAGTGATGCCAAACGAAGGAGATAGCAGGTTTAAAGAATTAAAGAAAATGGCTAGTAAAGGGACCGAAGTAGCAGGTAAAACAATAGGTATCTTGGGTTTTGGTAGAATTGGTCAAGAAGCAGCTAGGATAGCCATAGGACTTGGAATGAAAGTACTGGTGTATGATTATAAAGAACGTAATTTTGATTTAGTTCTGAACTTTCATCCAGATTACGCCGTACATAATTTTAAAATTAGCCTTAAGGGGCATACACTTGAAACTGTTTTGTCCAAGTCTGATTTTATCACCTTACACACCCCAGGTAGCACTGAAGTCATTGGTGCAGAAGAGTTAGGCCAGATGAAACCAGGAGCTATTTTGATTAACTGTGCCCGAGGAGGAGTGGTAAATGAAAAAGCTTTGCTTAAGGCCTTACAAAACAAATCATTGCGCGCTGCAGGTGTTGATGTTTTCGAATCTGAGCCGCCGATATTTACTGATATTCTAAAACCAGAAAATGTGAGTTTATCTCCGCACGTGGGAGCCAGCACAGCCGAAGCACAAAAAAGAGTGGGCATTGAATTAGCCGAACGAATACTAGCTGTTTATAAATAATGATTAAAATATACCCGTTTCCTGCACTCAGAGCTGCTTCAGAATACGCCTCAAAAGTAGCTGCTACATGCACGGGTATAGAATCCAATAGTGAGCTTTTAAAAGAATTAGAAGATAATCCTTTTTCGTATTTACATATTGTAAAACCGCATTTACACTTTAATGACGAGGTGAAAAATGCCAAAGTACACTACCCTTTTGCCAAAAATTATTTTCGGCAAATGATGGAGCAAGATGTCATTCATAAAGTACCTCAGAATTCCATGTATATCTATACCCAGATATCTGCAGATGGGGATACATTTGATGGAATAGTTACAGGTATTTCTTTTCTTAATTACTTGGAAGGTGATATTAAAAAACATGAAAACACCTTAGCTGAAAAAGAAGAGCGCTTGATGAATCATGTCCAATCGCTTGGAGCTGTGGCCGAACCTGTACTTTTAGCTTGTGAAGATCGCTTAGATTTAGCCAATTGGATTAAGCAAAATAAGAAAAGTCCAGTGTTTGATTTTATTATGAAAGATCAAGGCCGCCACATCTTATACGAATTGGTAGAACCCAAACAGATTAATCAGGTGCAAAAAATATTTGACTCTATTAAAAAATTATATATTGCCGATGGACATCACCGTATAGCAGCAACTACTAGCTATTGCACGCGACTATTTACGACCCAAAACAAATCGGTAGAAGACCTTTTGTTCATGGCTTACATTATACCCGAAAGTCAATTAAAAATTAAATCTTTTCACCGAGTGGTTAAAAATATAGATGCTACCTTCATTGATAAACTCATAAGCAATAAGCAATCTGCATATTCAATAGAATCCATCGATACCCCTCTAATACCCTCATCAAAAGGAAAAATAGGAATGTATTATAACGGGCAATGGTACCAAATATCTGTAAACAACTCTAATACTTCCCGTTTGGATGTGCAATTTCTGGATGCTGAAATTTTTAATTCCTTACTTGGAATAGAGGATACTCGATTGGATACACGCATCAGCTATTTACGAGGAGATATACCACTCCAGGAAATACAAAGCGATGTAGACCATGGAACATATACCCTAGCTTTTACCCTTTTTGCAAATACGATGGACGAAATAAAATCCATTGCAGATAAACATGAAACAATGCCACCTAAAAGCACTTGGATAGAGCCTAAGCTTCCCGTAGGTATGATTATTCAGCGTTTTTAAGCCCCGTCATTGGTATATACATAGCCAAAATAGTCCCTTAATACTTCCAACACTTGGCCAGGCTCCTTTAGTGGTTCTAAGCAAGTTTGGTCTAAACAGATAAAATACTGTTCTGTAGTTCCTGACTTTCCTTGAGTAATAGGTAAATCTTTACTATCAGAATTTATGCATAGCATTGTTTCAGGCAAATACTTTCCTATTTCAGCCATAAGCCGCCCATGCGCTTTGGTATTTGAGCAGACTAAAATAGGATTTCCTGCCTTCTGCTGTAACCACAGACTAAGCCATTGTGAATGCCAAAAAGTATGATTCACAATAGCGGCATGGTTTTTTGAAATATGTCTCGCGCTTATTTCTTCATAATTAGGGAGACCAAAAAGAACACTTAATAT
>JAURQA010000105.1 GCA_030836345.1 Bacteroidota bacterium | reverse complement strand
TTGATCAAAGGATAGGAAAATTTGGCAACAACAATTTAGGAGCTGAAACCTTGTTCCCATTCAACACATTTGCCACCAATCTAAACGATTACTTCTGGGACATGGACAATAAGAAGATCACAGCTAAAGTAGGGCCCAGTATGGCCGGTTTGAAGCCCATTTTTAGATCTACAAATCCCACTCAAGATAGTTTGCAATTTGAAGGCAAAAGAGGTATTTATGATTTAAAAAATTACAGCCTAACCGTGGAAGAAATCCCATACATCGACGTGGCAGATTCTCGACTATACCTGAGCGATGGAGTAGCAAAAATTAGAGAAAATGGCTCCATAGATATATTGGAAGGAACCAGGCTTATTGCCAATCGAAGAGATAAGTTCCACGAGATATATGACTTAAATATTAAGGTATACGGAAAATGGAAAGTAAGAGGTTCAGGTAAGTATGTTTATACAACCAGCAATGGTATAAAACAGGAATTTTTATTGGATAGTGTTGTTGTCGCAGATAAGGCTTACATATCAGCAGTTGGGAATTTAGTAGAAAAAGACAGTTTTACGCTTGACCTTAAAATTGGATATAAAGGGTTTGCCAATGTTAAATCCACTCAGCAGAATATAGGATTTAGGGGTTATGTTAAACCCTTACATAGCTTTACTGATATTATTCCATCCAACTGGATTAAATTTAATAATACAGTAGATCCAAAAAATGTAATTATCGAGGTTAGCGATCCCAGGGACAAAAGAAATAAACGGCAATATGTGGGGCTATTTATAGCCAATGATAGCAGTCATATTTATCCACTATTCTTCAGTTGGAAAAGAAGATACTCAGATCCTGACGTAAGCAATGATACCGGTGTTTTCTATTATGACAAGAAAAAAAATAGCTTTTTTGCGGGGAGTAAAGACAAACTTCTTAATGGTGGGCTGAAAGGTAATTTTATGCAATTAAACGAAAAAGACAAGTCTATCCATGCAGAAGGCTTACTCAATTTTGGTTTAGACAGTAAAATTATTAAATTTAAAAGTGCTGGTACAGCTGATCGCATGGTTGGAGACAGTACCTTTAATTTTAAAATGGCGATACTCTTAGATTTTCCTCTGCCCAAGGAGTACACAGCAACACTTAAACAAGCCCTTTTAGGCAAAGGAAAAGGGGCTATTTCTCCAAATAATGACTTCTTTAAAGATGCCATTGGAGAAATGATAGAAGATCCCAAAAATGCCCAAAAGATGATTGACAATATTGTTTTTAAAGATGTTTTAGCTGGAAAAGAGGAAGCCAATTATAAAATGATCCTTAATAATGTCAACTTTCGATGGAACAACCGCTTAAGAGGAATGTATAGTCATGAGGCTGTTGAACTTATTAATTTTGATGGAACTCCTATTCAAAAATCAGTAAATGTGACCATGCTTGTTGAACATAAACGAAGTGGTGAAAACATATACCTCTACATGACATATGGAGATAATCAATACTTTTACATAAACCTCCAGAAGAATTTTGCCTATGTGCTTTCCAGTGATTCTAAATTAAATGAAATATTTGCAGAATCTTATGACAAAATTAAAACGGATGATTACTTCTTAAGGAAAGCCAGCTCAAGGCAGATTATCCGTTTTAAAGATAAACTGGGCGTTGATTAGGCCATAAATCTAGCAATAACTGCTTTCCTTTAACTTATTTAATGGCAAAAGATGGCAGTATCCCAGATTAAAGCTTACCTTCGTCAAATATTTTAACAATTATGAGCAACGGAACCGTAAAATTTTTTAATGAATCCAAAGGATTTGGATTTATCGTACCAGAAGATGGTAGTAAAGATGTTTTTGTACATCAAAATGGATTAACTGACAGAATCACTGAAGGTGATAAAGTAAGTTATGATGTTGAAGAAGGACAAAAAGGACTAAATGCAGTAAATGTGAAAGTAGTTTAATTACATATAGCTTAATATTATAGCATTAAAAAAAATCCTCTGCTTTGCAGGGGATTTTTTTATACAAGAAACTACCTTGAGTCTTTTAAATACATTATTTATGCATATGCACCGTACGTTGAGGAAAGGGTATCGTAACATTTTGTTTTCTAAACTCATGTAATATCTCCCAGCGTATTTCTGCCTTATGATTATCCATATAAAAAATATCCAATGACCAATAGAGAAGTTCAAAAACAATAGCGGAATCTGAAAAGTCTGAAATCCGAACAATAGGAGCTGGTTTTTTTGAAACAGTGCTGTGATTCTCCGCCGCTTTATAAAGTATGTTTTTTACCCGTTCAACATCGGAAGAATAATCAACACCAATTTTAACAATAAATCTATTTAACTGTTTTTCCATAGTCCAATTGACCACTTTATTACCTGTAAACAATCGATTTGGAACAATGATATAGCGACCTTCACGATCTTTTAGCGTGGTCGTCCGCATCCGTATATCTTCTACCCTACCTATGGTATTATCCTCCAGTTGAATAATATTATTTACTTGTATAGTACTATCCAGGAGTAAAATTATTCCTGACATAAAATCATTAAATAGGTTCTGTAAACCTAGACCAACACCTACTAAAATAGCTGCCGAACTTGCAATGATTAGATTCCATCTAATATGAATAGTCTCAAAACTAAATAGTATTGCAATAATGATAATAAGGTACTGCAGCAATTGAAACATAGCATGCTTCTGTCCAGATTCAAAACGACGAAACCTGAAAATAAGGTATCGACTTAAACGAATGGTAAGCCATGTGATGAGCCAAATTAGAGCAAGACCAATAATAATTCCGTAGGTGATATTATGCACTCCAACCGTAAAAATCTCTTGATTCAGCCAATTTTTCATCGCATACGAATGTACTAAGCAATCAATTAAATGTTAGAAAATTATGTAAAAAAATCATCGATATAAAGTAATAGTCCAACCATGCCTTAGTTTAACAATACTATTTTACTTTTGTAGTGGATGGATATAGAATTTGAAGCAGTCATAGGGCTAGAGATTCACGTGCAACTTTTAACGAATACAAAAGCATTCTCCGGCGAAAGTGCAGCCTATGGAGGCATG
>JAURQA010000104.1 GCA_030836345.1 Bacteroidota bacterium | reverse complement strand
CATCTAAGAAAAAGTTATTCTCATTGGTTATGTATTCCTGCTTAATTACTCGATATGTAAATGACTTTGTTGTAGACAGCTTATTAATAACGGTTATTGTTTTTTGAGCTGAAACTGATGATAACAAAAAGAAGGCGGTAAAAAATGAAAGAAATTTCATGTATTTATTTAAATGCAAATCAAGTACCATTCTTTCTAAAAGACGACAAATTAGCTAAATAGTTTACTTCGTATCAAAATAAACCGGGTCAATTAAATTCAACATTTCAGCTGTTTTAAGAAAGGGACCTTGGACATTATTGGTTAGTACAACAAAACACATGTTTTCATCTACGCATCTCCAGAAATACGTTCTGAACCCTTTCCACCAACCATTATGATACACCCACTTATGGCCATTGTGCCATATCACTCTCCAACCAAGGCCATAGTACATCCCTCTTTTTGAACTAGCGAGAGCAATGGGTGACCACATTTGATTTTTTGAACTTCCATGTACAATATCAGATGATCTCAATGCCTGATCGTAGAGGTACATTTCATAAGTGTTGCTGTAAATACCCTTATCACCTGTAGTACCATTTAAGGGTAAATCCTCGTAAATACGCCATCTTTCGTAGCCTTGTACACTATATCTCTTTAAAGGAACACTATCAAAATCACAAATATGAGAGTAAACCATACCGGCGGGTTCCATGATTCGTTTTTTCACAAACTGTCTAAAATCCATTCCAGTAATTCTACTAATGATATAAGCCAATAATGAATAATTCGTATTGCTATAATGGTAATATTTGCCAGGCTTATTAAAAGACTTGTAAGGCTGTTTATTTAATTGGCTGATGACATCTTTATTATGCATTCGTCGGAATGCATAAGGCCAATACTTTTGCTTGAAATAGAAATAATCTGGCAAACCGCTCGTATGGGATAAGAGATCCTTAATGGTAAGATTTTCTCGCTTTAGCTCAGGGATATACCAATGCACGCTATCTTCCAAAGCCAATTTCCCTTCCTGAACCAAAATCATCGCTGCAGTCCCTGTAAATGTTTTTGAAACACTGGCTAGCTGAAATAAATCATCATCGATGAAAGGGTCTTTCTTACTAAAGTTAGCATAGCCTAAATGGCCACGAATCATGCTATCGTTTTTATGGAATAAATAGGTGCCACTAAAAATCTTTTTTTTATATTGGGTTTCAAAAAAATCAATAATCCGGGCATTTTCTTTGGGCGAAAACACTTCAAATTCTCTCTCTTTATAAGGGCTTTTTACAATGACTTGTACCGCTGGTTTTGAAATAAAGGTACTATCTGCAAACACAAATGTATAGGCAATTAGAACGTACAAAAACAAGAACAAACGCATAACACAAAGTAAAAGCACAAATGCGCTACCAAAGCATTCACTTATTCACAGTTTTACAATTATACAAACTATCCATTTCATGTACGACGGATGATATAAAATCTCCTATGATTGCAATGATTAACTCCCTCCACCTATTTAAGAACTGCTTACAACAAAGTGATGATGCAGCCGTTGCTTTGTTGTAATTTTGCAGGGCATTGGGAAAAATTAGCATAAATATTAAGGAAGGGAAAATTAAAAAGAATGATACCATCGTAGGAATTGACCTTGGCACCACTCATAGCCTAATCTCCTTTATTGACCCTGATAAAAAGGAGCCCGTAATTATCCAAACAGATAAGAATCTACTTGTTCCTTCAATCATTCACTTTACTGAAAATGGAGATATCATTGTGGGTGATACAGCTAAAAAAGCGCTCCTACATAAACCAGAAAATACCATTTTTTCTGTTAAACGTTTATTGGGAAAATCCTATAAGGATCTTGATACGCATAAGAAGGATTATAGCTATCGCATTATTGATGATGAGGAAGATAAAATGGTTAAAGTGGCTGTATCTGGGAAATACTATTCGCCTATAGAACTGAGCGCTATGATTCTTTCTGAATTAAAGACCCGGGCAGAAAGTGTATTAAATCAAAGCATAAACAAAGCAGTCATTACCGTTCCAGCCTATTTTAATGATAGCCAACGACAAGCCACGCGAGACGCTGGAAAATTGGCAGGACTAGAAGTATTGCGAATCATAAATGAGCCTACAGCAGCCAGCTTGGCATATGGTCTGGGTGAAAACTTTAAAGAATTAAAGACCGTCTTAGTTTATGATTTTGGGGGTGGAACCTTTGATGTAAGTATTTTATCCATAGAAGGAGGCGTTTTTGAGGTACTTAGTACTCACGGAGACACCTTTCTTGGAGGAGATGACATTAGTTATGCAATTCAAGACTATTGGAAACAAATCTATTCTTTATCCCTTAGCAAAGAGACAGATAACCAACGATTGAGGTTTGCAGCGGAAGATGCCAAGATAGCATTAAGTAAATCGCAACAATTTAAAACCATTCTAAGCTTAGATCAGGGTCCTATTCATTTAGATTTAGACTTTAAAACCTACTCAAAGCTTGCCAAGCCAAGCATTGACAAAACAATGATAAGCCTTAAAAAAGCACTCCAAGATTCAGGCAAAACACCTGAAGCAATTGATCATGTGGTTTTGGTTGGAGGGAGTACCAAGAGTTTAGTTGTTCAAAATGAGTTATGTAAGGTTTTTCCTGAGCATAAGATAAACAACACCATCAATCCAGATGAAATTGTTGCTCTTGGAGCAGCCATTGAAGCTGATATTCTTGCTGGAAATCGATCGGATACTTTATTGTTGGATGTGACTCCCTTGAGCCTTGGGATCGAAACATTGGGAGGCTTGATGGATGTAATTATACCCAGGAATACCAAAATTCCATCTGGAGCAGCCCGTGAATATACGACCTCAAAAGATGGTCAAGTAAATATTAAAATTAAGGTCTATCAAGGTGAGCGAGAATTGGTTGGACAAAACCGAAAACTAGCTGAATTTACCCTCTCAGGAATACCAGCCATGCCCGCCGGATTAGCTAAAATTGAAGTTAAGTTTGTTCTTGATGCCGATGGAATTTTACAAGTTAAAGCAACAGAACTTAGGAGTAATGTGTCACAAGATATAGAGGTTAAGCCTCAGTATGGACTAACGGATAAACAAGTGGAAGATATGTTATTGGAGAGCCTTCAAAATGCCAAACCAGACATGGATCAGAGACTCTTGGTGGAAGTTCAAACAGAAGCAGAACAAATGATATACCTCACGGAACAGTTTTTGTCAAAACATGGCGAGGTTGTAAATACGGAGGAATTAGAAAAAACCATTGGCTACGTTAATCAATTAAAGGAAACCATTAAAAACAAAGATAGGCATACAATAACTCAGCATATTGAAACGTTAAATGAGTTTACCAAGCCATTTGCAGAAAGAGCAATGAATAGAGCTGTTTCCGCTTCATTGAAAGGAAAAAAAATAGAATGACTCGTTTTATATACCCCTTAATACTCGCTTTTATTTCACAGGGATTGTTCTCTCAAACCATGAGCAATACACCCGAGGAAATGAATGAAGCCTTTGAGCGCTCTCCTTTAGCCTTAAAACTCGGTATTTCTGTAAATCAATGGCTTGGAACCGAGGTCAGCAACCCAAGACCAGGTACAGGTTATATGGCCGGATTTGTATATGCTGCCAGGGAAGCAGATAGAGGAAATATAGGATTTCAGACTGAGCTTAATATTCGATTGAACAAATATCCATTTGCCAATGAAGGTCTAGGGAGATCTGCCTTAACACGAATATCACTTATCCAAGCGGAAATTCCTCTTTTAGGAGCATATGCCTTGAGCTCACCGAACAGCGACAGGTATAAGAATATCCTTTTTGGATTAGCTCCTGCATTTACTTTCTCATCCAGAGCTTATGTGGGTGCAGATAAACTGCCTTTAGAAAGAGATAATTATCTCGAAAGTTGGAAATCTCTTCCCCTAGAACCCATGGCTATTTCTCTGGCTATTGGCTATCAAAGCCGTTCTGATGTTGCAGGATTTCAAGTTATGCTCAAATGGACCTTGAATGATTTGAACCGGAATTTTGCTATTGATGGAACGCTCCCAGAAACGGGAACGGGAAAGCCAATTCGCTTCCTTAATCTCGAAACTGCATTTGTATTTTAACAATATAAAACGAATCAAAAAAGAGTATATTTACCCAAAATTATACTCGTCAGATTTCATTTTGATATTTATTTTTAACAGCCCCGACTTAGTTTTGTAAGATGCAAGGTATCGGAGTATTTGATTCAGGGTTTGGAGGACTCACTATACTGGAGAGTCTTCAAGAATTGATGCCCGAGTATGATTTCATGTATTTGGGTGATAATGCACGTGCTCCTTATGGCGAAAAATCCTTTGATCAAGTGAATGAATATACGAAAGAGGCTATTGATTGGTTGTTAGAGCAAGGGTGCCCAATGGTTATTTTGGCTTGCAATACTGCAAGCGCACTAGCTCTTCGGAACATTCAGCAGATTCATTTAAAACAAAATCATGGAGCTGAAAAACGCGTTCTTGGAGTGGTAAGGCCCACTACAGAAATCATTGGGAACTATTCTAAAGCAAATAAGATTGGATTGTTGGGAACTCCAGCTACCGTCGAATCAAATTCATACGGAATTGAAGTCAAAAAGTTTTTTCCTAAGGTAAGTTTGTACCAAGAGTCTTGTCCATTATGGGTTCCAATGATAGAAAATCATACCTACCATGAAGCTTCTTCAAAAATACAAATTCAAAAGAATTGCGAAGCCTTACTTAAACAAGACAAGGATATAGATACCATCCTATTGGCCTGTACTCACTACCCCATCCTTTTACCCATTATCAAACAAATCGTTCCAAAAGAGATCCAAATTGTTACGCAAGGTGACATTGTAGCAAAAAGCCTGCTAGAGTATCTTCATCGACACCCTAAGATGGATGAATCGATAAGTAAGAATAAAAACACTGCGTTTTATACAACTGAAACGGATATTAATAAGTTTAAAGAAAAGTCCACACATTTCTATAAAACGATATCTACTGTTAGGCATGCAAATTTAGCTTTGAATGATACCTGATTCCTTAAAAGAATACTATCGTAAAATCCCTGATCTGCCTGGGGTATATAAGTATTTTGATAAGCAAAACACCATTATATATGTAGGTAAAGCCAAAAGCCTGAAGAAAAGGGTGGCCTCTTATTTTAACAAACAAAAACAGGAGAATAGAAAAACGTCTGTTTTAGTTAAGAAAATTGCGCTGATTGACTTTACGGTAGTGGACACTGAAATGGATGCTTTACTCTTAGAGAATAGTTTAATCAAGGAGTTTCAACCCAAATATAATATCAACCTCAAAGACGATAAGACCTACCCCTATATTCGAATATCAAAAGAACGTTTTCCCAAAGTATATTCCGTGCGCAATAGGGTAAAAGATGGCAGTCTCTATTTTGGGCCCTATGTTTCAGCAGGAATATTACGTGTCATTTTAGATTTGATTAAACAACTCTACCCCATTCGAAATTGCTCCCTTAACCTCAGTCAGAAAAATATTG
>JAURQA010000103.1 GCA_030836345.1 Bacteroidota bacterium | reverse complement strand
GCGAGCCAAGAAGTGGGTGTAGTGGTCCTTCCGGGAGTTGGAGATCAAGCCTTAAGCAGTGGAGGAGACCAAAACGTAAAGGGAATTGGAGGGTATGTAGATGATAACGGCGTGCCGCGTTTAAACGTTCTCGATTTACATAAAAAAATACGAAGCCTGCCCAAACCCGTCATAGCCATGGTTAATGGGTATGCCATTGGTGGAGGACATGTATTGCACGTAGTGTGTGACTTAACAATTGCCTCAGAAAATGCCATATTTGGTCAAACAGGCCCCAAGGTGGGAAGCTTCGATGGAGGTTTTGGAAGTTCATACCTAGCCCGCCATATTGGGCAGAAAAAAGCCAGAGAAATATGGTTTTTATGCCGGCAGTATAGCGCAGCAGAAGCCGAAACAATGGGCATGGTAAATAAAGTAGTTCCGCTAGAAAACTTAGAAGATGAAGTAATGGATTGGTGCGCTACCATTCAGTTGCGCAGCCCATTGGCTATTCGCATGCTCAAAAGATCCTTTAATGCGGAACTCGATGGTCAGCACGGATTAATGGAGCTAGCAGGAGACGCAACCTTGCTTTATTATTTAACCGAAGAAGCTCAAGAAGGGAAACACGCTTTCTTAGAAAAGCGCAAACCTGATTTCGATAAATACCCTAAATTTCCTTAGCCCTTATTACATATGCGATTCCAATTTAGATTTTAGCTTAGCATAACTAAGCATTCCTAAATCAGTAGCTAAGAGTTTACCACTTTTAAAAAACATGATGGTAGGGTACCCTTTCAATTGGTACTTACTAGAGATGTCCATATATTTCTCAGCATCTACCTGCAGAACATTGGCTTTTCCCGCAAATTCTTTTCTAATTTTAACTACATCAGGAGCCATCCGTTTGCAAGGACCGCACCAAGTAGTATAAAAATCAACCATCGTTACTTTATCCTCATTAATGGTTGCCGTATAACTCTCCAAGCTTAGTTCAGTAGTTGAATGCCCTCCCGTTTCAGCAGAAGCGCTAACATGAGAGTCAGAGCCAGCATTGGCACCACCGCAGGCAGTCACCGTAATTACGGTGATTAAAGCTAATTTATAAATGCTTTTAAATTTCATTGCTCGAATTTAAATGTATTTAGTACAAATAAAAGCAATAATTTTGCCACAAATGGATGGCAAGGTTCAAATAAGCATAGTATTACCCATTTATAACGAGGCAATGAATATTATTCCCTTGTACGACCGCATTAAAAAGACCTTAAGTGAGAGATCCCTTCAGACAGAGTTAATCTATGTTATAGATGGCAGTACCGATCAGTCACTGGCCGTAATTGAGCGCCTCGCTGCAGAGGATACGGCAGTTAAATTCATTGAACTCAGTCGAAATTTCGGACATCAAATTTCTATCTTTGCAGGCATCGAAAAAAGCGTTGGCCAGCATGTAGTAGTTATGGACGGAGACGGCCAAGATCCTCCCGAAGTTATATGGGAAATGTACGATAAATGCCAATTAGACTTTGATGTTGTCTATGCCAAACGAAAAAAGAGAGACGGCGAAACCTGGATAAAGAAATGGACCGCCCATACATTTTATCGTTTGCTGCAACGCATAACCAAGGTATCCATTCCGGTAGATACCGGAGACTTTAGAATCATTTCTAGACGAGTTGCAGATATTCTCTGCACCTTAACAGAGCAGAATAAATTTATTCGAGGCCAAATCAGTTGGATTGGTTTTAATCAAACATTTATAGAATACGACAGAGAGGAGCGCCTTGCCGGATCAACTAAATTTAGCTATCGTAAAATGATGAGTTTTGCCTTAGACGGAATCAGTGGTTTTAGTACCTGGCCTCTCAAAATTGCCACCATCGGAGGCTTTCTCGTTTCATTTTTGGCTTTTTTGATAATCCTTTACACGGTGTATCAAAAAATGTTTGGGTTTACTGTTCCAGGTTGGGCCAGTACAAATATTGCAATCTTGTTTATTGGAGGAATCCAACTCGTAGGCATTGGCATTTTGGGGGAGTATCTGGGACGCGTGAGCGACAATGTAAAAAATAGACCAACTTACTTGATTAAGAAAACAAACATAAAGGAATGATAGCTAGAGTATTGCGATCTATACTATCCATTCCTAAAAACGCTTGGTTTTTTATTGTTTGGTCCATCTTTTTCATCGCATTTCAGCAGTATAAAGCCATTAATCAAGAACCCTTTGGTATGCACCAAGGAGCACAGGCAGATAGGGCAAGCATC
This sequence comes from Bacteroidota bacterium, assembly GCA_030836345.1. Classification (GTDB taxonomy): domain Bacteria; phylum Bacteroidota; class Bacteroidia; order NS11-12g; family UBA955; genus CALKCM01. The sequence continues at coordinate 7,034 of JAURQA010000103.1, read as the reverse complement.
GCCTATAACTTTTATAAGAAAAACGGGAACCCTCTCGAGCCTCGTGTGATGGAAACCATATCATCCGACGGAGTTTGCGGCACAGAGTTTCCTTTAATTTCCTATACAGCATCCATGCTCTACAGGGCCTTTGGGTATCACGCGTTTTGGCACCGATTCATTGTTTTTCTAATCCTATCATTTGGAGCTTTTTTAGCTTGGCTTTTCACTGGTATATTTATTCAAAAACTCCTTTGGAGAGTGGTGCATATGTTGCTTTGGTCCGCCACACCTATCCTGGCCTTTTATGGTGTTTCTGTAATGCCTGATGCTGCAGCGCTTGGTTTTACACTCATGGCATGGTACTTTTTTATGGAGTACTACTATAAAACAAATCGAAACGCACAGCTCCTCACTTCCATGGTTATGTTTGCGGGAGCAGGCCTGCTTAAACCAACATTCTTACTGGGTATTGCCGTTATTTGGGGCCTAATTATTCTTCAAAAAATAAGATCAAAAGACTTCCAGATAAGTGCATTAAAAGTATTTCTATACACCCTCATTCCCTTGAGTTTGTCCGTTGCTTGGATTTTATATTCACGTCACCTAACTGTCCTAACCTACAATACTCATTTCCTACAGCGTATTATTATACCTAGCTCTATGGAGGAGTTTGTGGCCAATACAAAACATGGTTTTGTGGTGTGGTCCGAGAGTTTTTATGGGGTCAGAGGCACTGCTTTTATCCTTCTTGGTCTGCTTATTCCGCTGGCTAGGAAAGGGCCAGAGCAATTTGAAATTCTCCGGTTTATTTCCATCTTTTATGCCTGTGCCTGCCTCTTTAATTTAGTGGCATTTAATGTGCAGTATAAGTACCATGATTATTATTTTATTCAATATATTCCATATGTATTTTTTGCCAGTGCATATTTGATTGCCAGTCAAATTCAGCAGCGTCGGGGTTTATTTGTAGGTCTTATTGCCTCCGCCTTGCCCATTGTTCTAATCGTGTTTGCACTGAGGAGTTTTGGGGACACACGCACCTTAATGGAGCGCAGATTGACCCCCAGAGATTATTATTACCAAGACGTACATATAGGCATCAATCTTTTGCGTGATATGAGCAGCGATGTTCAGGCGATTATTCCAGAGGATGCCTCCGTTATTATTGCTTGGGACCCCAGTCCTAATACCATGTTATTCTTAATTAAGCGCTATGGCGAGCGCTGGCCTGGTTGGGAAACAGAAATGGACAAAAAGAGAATGGCAGCCACTGCCAACAATACTAAATATGACTACATTCTTGTAAATGATATTAAGCAATTTGAAACCATTGCAAGACCTTTGATTAAGCGGACCTTAAATCTAAAATACCAAAAGGGAATCTGGTATCTGTTTCGATTAGATTAATTTTTGGTGAATTCACCAATATCCTGAAGGATCTTTTTAGCCAGATTATCTGCCATATTACGCGTTTCGCTCTCTGCATAAATCCGAATAATAGGCTCCGTATTGCTCTTTCGTAAATGCACCCAATTATCATCAAATTCTATGCGAACCCCATCTATTGTGTCAATGGGTTGTTTGCTATACTTCAATTTTAATTTTTCCAAAATCTCATCCACATCAATATCTGGAGTGAGTTCTGCTTTATTTTTTGAAATGACGTATTTAGGATATTTCCCTTTAATGGCAGTTGCTTTCATATTAAGCTCCGCCATATGACTCAAGAATAGGGCTATGCCAACTAAAGAGTCCCTTCCGTAATGCAACTCAGGATAAATGATTCCACCGTTTCCCTCTCCTCCAATAACCGCTTTTTTATCCTTCATTTTTTGTACCACATTCACCTCTCCAACGGCACTTGCAAAATGTTTTAAGCCCTTGCTTAAGGTAATTTCTTTGAGGGCTTTTGTTGAACTTAAGTTCGAAACTGTATTTCCTGGAGTTTTTCCTATTACATAATCTGCAACGGCTACTAGGGTGTATTCCTCGCCAAATACTTCTCCATCCTCGCAAACCAGTGCAAGACGATCAACATCCGGGTCTACAACAATACCTAAATCACATTTTTCTTCCCTAACTACATTGGAAATTTCTGTTAAATGCTCGGGTAAAGGTTCTGGATTATGGGCAAAGCGACCAGTTGGTGCGCAATTAATTTCTACAATTTTTGCCACCCCTAAGGCTCTTAACATGGCGGGCACTGCTATTCCTCCAACAGAATTTACCGCATCCACGGCAATGGTAAATTTTTTGGCTTCAATGGCCTTTTTGTTTACCAATGGGAGGGCTAAAATTTCATCGATATGGTATTGTAAATATTCTTTTTCTTCAACCGAGCCTAATGCATCAACACCGGCAAATGCAAAGGCCCCTTTTTCGGCAATAGCCAGCATTTCTTCGCCATCCGAGCCAGAAATAAATTCTCCTTTTGCATTGAGGAGTTTGAGGGCATTCCATTGTTTGGGGTTGTGACTTGCGGTAATAATAATTCCACCCGCCGCTTTTTCTGCAGGTACAGCCATCTCCACCGTTGGGGTGGTGGCTAAGCCTAGATCTATAACATCTAAGCCTAAGCCAACAAGGGTTTGGCTAATGAGAGATTGAACCATGGGACCACTTAATCGTGCATCCCTTCCTATTACAACTTTATTACCTGCTTTTTTATTTAATAAATAGCTGCCGTATGCCGAAGCAAATTTGACAATATCTATAGGTGTTAAATTCGTTTCAATAGCTCCACCTATCGTTCCTCTAATCCCTGAAATGCTTTTAATTAATGTCATTGTTTATAGCAGTGCAAATATAATATTCATTCCATTAGATATCCACCAAAAGAGGCCTATTTTAGTTCGATTCATTGAATATTTCAGGGTGTTTGTTTATCAAATTAATGGACCTGTAGAGTTCTTTCTTTACATAGCACCTCTGGCAATTATATTTGCACTGTGAAATCATTAAACCCAAAAGATCTTAAAGTGCGTGTTCTGCAGCAGTATTTGCAAGGAGCCATTGGCCCCAGACCCATCGCTTTTGCTTCTACCGTTGATGCGCGGGGTATTCCTAATCTGGCTCCCTTTAGTTTTTTTAATGTTTTTAGCAGCAACCCGCCAATTTTAGTTTTTTCTCCCGCCTATAGCGGAAGAGATGGAAGCGCAAAGCACACTCTGCTAAACGTAAAAGAAGTACCCGAAGTGGTTATTAATGTGGTGAATTATGATATGGTGGAACAAATGAGCCTGGCCAGTTCCCCCTACCCAAAAGGGACCAACGAATTTGTTAAATCAGGGTTTACAGCGCTTGACTCAATAAGGGTAAAACCTAAAAGAGTCAAAGAGAGCCCGGTACAGTTAGAGTGCAAGGTAAACGAAATTAAAGAACTAGGGAAAGAAGGAGGAGCAGGGAACCTTATTATTTGTGAAGTCATACAAATTCATATCAATGAGGGTGTCTTAGATGCACAAGGCTTTATTGATCAATCCAAAATAGATTTAGTGTCTAGAATGGGAGGAAACTGGTATGCTAGAGCAAATGGAGAGGCGATGTTTGAAGTTGAAAAACCCATTGTAACCTGTGGTATTGGAGTAGATCAACTACCCATTTCAGTGAGACAGTCTAAATTGCTTAATGGAAATGATTTAGGAAGATTAGGAAACGTAGAAAAGTTGCCTTCTAAAGAAGTTGCAAATGCATCAAAGGCATTGGAAAAAGAAGCTGCCGTTAACCAAGCTAGAATTTTGCTTAAGCAAGATAAAAAAATGGAAGCACTGGCCTTGCTTATTAAAAACTTATAATGGACACAGTTCAGGCAAAAGAAAAAATTCTTAAATATTGTGCCTATCAAGAGCGAAGCCAGAAAGAGGTAAAAAACAAGCTTTATGACATGGGCTTGTATACTGATCAGGTCAATGAATTAATGCTCTATTTGATTCAAGAAAACTATTTAAACGAAGAACGTTTCGCCATGCATTTTGCAGCAAGTAAAATGCGGCAAAAGAAATGGGGCAGACGTAAGATTGAAGTTGCACTTAAAGAAAAGGGGGTTGCAGAAAAACTCATCAAACAAAGCATAGCCGCCTTAAACAAGATCCAGTATTCGTCTAATTTAGAAGCTTTAATAGAAAAAAAGGACCGAACCTTAAAATATTCCTCTGAATATGAAAGAAAACAAAAACTGATTCGTTATTTTTTAAGTAGGGGATACCTTTGGACCGAGATAGAAATCGCTTTAGAGGATTTTCTCAAAGTGTAATAGGAGTAGAAAGTAAGCATGCAAAAACATATAGGATATATCGTACTTTTTTTAATGCTTTGCGGCTTCGGGAGTAAGCCAAATAAATCGGGTATGAATGCGCTTGAAACTAAAGTTATTAAGCTCCTAAACGAGGTGAGAAAAGATCCCAAAGGTTTTGAAAAGCATATTATTGCTCCTTTATTAAAGGAGGCTCCTAAGGATGAATACCTCATTTCGTTAAGTGCCACATTAAAAGAGATGAAACCGGCAGGGGAGTTAATGGGTGATGCAAAATTGTACCAATCGGCGTTTTGCCACGCCAAAGAAATTGGTTCAAAAGGCCTTAAAACTCATGAGCGACAGAGCACCTTATGCAAGGAAAAGAAGACTTTTAACGGAGAGTGTATTTCCTTTGGCGAAGGCAAGCCAAATGATATTTTAATTCAGTTGCTTATTGACCGGGGAGTTCCCAGCTACGGACATCGTAAAATCTGTTTGAACAGCGGGTATAAGCTCATTGGAGTGAGTGTAGAAAACCACTCCGTTTGGGGGCGTTGTGCCGTCTTAGATTTTTCTTTCTAAAGAATACAAAATGAATGATTTGTACCTTAAGTATTAAAGATGTGCTTTATGTAAAGAAAAGGGTCTTAGAATACAGGAAAGCGCCCAGTTCATGCCATTTAAAGGCATAAGCTAAAAGCCTTAATCAAAGAAATTATCGGGCAGGTTTAGCCATTCCATAGCAGAGTCCTTAAGCATAATTTGCTTGTCCGAATCTTCTACATCTAAACTACGAATTAGTTCACCAGGAACAAGCTCTCCCAAAGGGTATGGGTAATCTGTACCGCAGCATACTCTGTTTTTACCAACTAAATCAATCACATGTTCCAGCATCGCCTTATCGTGCACCAAGCTATCCAACCAAAATTGGCCTAAATACTTGATTGGGTCATCTGCATTATCTACAGCCACCAAATCGGGTCGTACTTTCCACCCATGGCGTATTCTTCCAAACGTTCCCGGAAAAGCACCGCCACCATGGGCAAAAGCCACACGTAAGTTCGGAAGCTTTTCAAATATTCCACCAAAAATTAAAGAAGAAATGGCCAAAGAGGTTTCTGCCGGCATTCCTACCAACCATGGTAACCAATAATCAGGCATTTTAGATTTAGCCATCCACCACCAAGGATGTACAAATAAACTCATATCCAACTCCTCCATTGCCTCAAAAATGGGGTATAATTCCGGATGATTTAGGTTCCACTGATTAATATGCGAACCTATCTGAATGCCCTTTAAGCCTATTTCTTTACACCTTTTAAGTTCTTGTATGGCTAGATCCTTATCCTGCATGGGCAAATTTCCAAGACCCACAAAGCGTTTAGGGTATTTTTTGCAGATATCTGCAATATGGTCATTTAGGTATTCAGAAATCTCCAAGGTGTCCTCTGGCTCAGCCCAGTAGCTAAACATAACAGGCACTGTGCTTAGTACTTGAACATGCACGGGATCATTGAGTTCAGAACACTCCTCCATGCGTTTTTCAGCATCCCAATTATTGCTTTCAATTTCTCTGAAAAACTCAGAGTCCATCATCATTTTAGCACAGCAGGGTTTGTGATGCTCCAAGCTAATCCATTCTCCATACCCAAATTTTTTCTTCCAATCCGGCATGTTTTCAGGAATAATGTGCGTGTGTATGTCAATCGTAAATAATTGGTCATTGGCCATACGCGCAAAGATAAGTATGTATTGTAAGAATTATCATTTTGCTTCATTCGGCATTTATGAATAGACCATTTCTTGCCATACCTATACATATGAATGAAAAAGCTTTAAATCTTTGACCTAGATTGGTTATTTTCGCATCTAATTTAAAATTAAAACGTACCAAACAATATGAATTTTAAAAAATTGAATACGATTGGGGGCTGGATCTCTTTTGTAATTGCTCTTATTGTATACACCGCAACAGTGGAAAGTAGCGTAAGCTTATGGGATTGTGGTGAATTTATAAGTGCCGCATATAAACTGCAAGTTGTGCATCCTCCAGGCGCACCTCTTTTCTTAATGATTGGGAGAGTGTTCTCCTTCTTAGCTTTTGGAAATGTAGAGAACGTGGCCTTTTGGATTAACATGCTCTCCGTAATATCGAGCGCGGCCTGCGTTATGTTCACTTTTTGGATAACCACGCATTTTGCCGCTAAAATGGTAAAACCAGATGAAGACAAACGAAATTTGATCATTTTTGCTTCAGGTACAGTAGCTGCTTTAACCAATACATTTATAGATACCTTCTGGTTCTCAGCAGTAGAAGCCGAGGTATACGCCCTAAGTTCATTTTTCACAGCCCTTAGTTTTTGGGCTCTTATAAAATGGGATGTTAGCGAAGGCAAATATGCCGACCGATGGTTGGTTTTTATTGCATATTTGGTAGGCCTCGCCTTGGGCACGCACATGCTTAACCTATTGATTATTCCAGTGGTAGGAATTGCATATTACTTTAAGAACTCAGCGAAGAAAATGTCTATAAAAGGGGCATTTAAAGCCTTGGTTATTTCCGCCTTAGGCCTTGGAATTGTAATGAAGCTGATTTACCCCGGAATTCCGTGGTTGGTGAGTCGTATGGATTACTTTTTTGTAAATACGCTAAGCTTACCCTTTTATAGCGGGGCCTTGTTTAGCATTGTTTTTATAGCAGCGCTAGCCATCTTTTTAATTAAAAAAACCAAAGGAAAATATACCTGGAACTTAGTGGTTCTTTCCATTTTATTTGTGGTTTTGGGATATTCCTCATACTCCATGGTTATCATCCGTT